>NZ_QETJ01000009.1:0-90097 GCF_003105095.1 Pseudomonas sp. NDM
CTTTTGATCTCAAAAAAAAAAGTCAAAAGATCGCAGCCTCGTTGCACTCGTCAGCTCCTACAGGTCATGTCAGGGCAAGTAAAGGCTGAACACCCCGCCACCCAACGGCCCGCCATTGCTGATTTCGGTGCGCCCTTCGACACCATTGCGCTGATGCAGCGCCGCGATGCGATTGGCGAAAT
Organism: Pseudomonas sp. NDM; assembly: GCF_003105095.1. Classification (NCBI taxonomy): domain Bacteria; kingdom Pseudomonadati; phylum Pseudomonadota; class Gammaproteobacteria; order Pseudomonadales; family Pseudomonadaceae; genus Pseudomonas; species Pseudomonas sp. NDM. The sequence goes on from NZ_QETJ01000009.1 coordinate 183, forward strand.
ACAGACCCAGGCCGGTGCTGCCGCTGCTGTGATTGATGCCCTGCACATAATCGGCCTGGCGCTCGAGCATCTGCGCCGGATAGCCGTCGCCATCGTCGTTGATACTCAGCACCAATTGCCCGGCCTCGTCGCTGACGGTAATCAGCAGCGACTCGCGGGCGTAACGGATGGCATTGTTGATGCAGTTGCCGAGCACCGAGGCGATCAGCTCGCGATCGAAGAAACCCAGCGGGCTCAGCGGATCGACTTCGTAGGTGGCGATGATGCCGCGACTGGCGAACACCTCTTGGTGCGCGGCCAGTTGCGCCTCGATGAAATCGTCGAGTTCGTGATAGGCCGGCTGCAATGGCAACTGGTTGACGCCGAGTTTGTACAGCCCGAGCAACTGCACGAGCATGCCGTTGAGGTGGGCGAACTCGAAATCGATCACGCCCTGCTCCGAGCCGTCGCGCAGCTCTTTCGGCAAACGTGCGAGCCACTGGCTGTGCGCCTGCATCAACATCGCCAGAGAGTTCTTCATGTCGTGAACGGTGGAGGCAATCACCGTGGAAAAATCCAGCGCCGGATCAATTGGGTTCATTCGCCAAACGCCTTGCTTTTCAGCTTCTGATAACGCGCAAACCGCGCGTCGGTGTCGGGCATCAGGCCAACCAGTTTCAGGCAGGCCCGACATTCTTCCAGCTCCGCCGACGGCACACTGGTGTCGGTGCCGTGCAGCAGCGACTGGGCCAGATTCAGCGCAATACTGATGTTTTTCGGTTGCAACTTGAGCGCCTTGCGGAACACCTCGCGGGCCTCGACCAGATTGCCGGTCTTGTACACGCGCACGCCCTGACGGTTGAGATCGGCCGCAGCGTTACTCGAGCTGAGGATGGTCGGATCGTCGGTGAGCTTGGCAATGTCTTTCATCACCGCCGGGTCATCGCCGTAGATTTCCGCGCAGCTCTTGAGCATCGAGGTGCCCGCCTCGGCCTGACCGAGCATCTGCAACTGCTTGGCCACCAGCAACGCCGCCTCAGGACTCATGAATTGCTCCATGCCATCGAGGCGCATCAATGCTTGTTCGGTAAGTTTGTCTGCGGTTTCAGCGTCGTTGAGCAACAGGCTGGTGGCCTTCATCAGCCGCGCACGAATTTGCAGGCCGGGATCGCTCGGGTTCTCTTTAGCCACAGCGCTGAGCGTCGTGTTGATTTCCAGCCGCGTGCGCGTGTCGAGGCCGCGATCACTGCCCTTGCTGATCAGCGCGTGTGCCAGACCGAGGTTGCTTTCCGGGTCCTTGAAACGCGACTGCGCGCCCTGCGCCACGGCCTGACGATAAGCGCGCGAGGCGGTTTCAAAATCCTCGTTGGCCATCGCCAGTTTGCCCAGCAGAGCCTGACGACGCACCGCCAGCGGCGACAAACGAATCGCCTCTTCCAGCACGCGCTGCGCGCCTTTGCTGTCGCCTTCGGCCACCAGCACATCGGCCATGCCGTCATACAGCGCTGGCATCATCGGGAAGACTTTCAGGGCTTTTTCATAAACTTCTTTGGCCTGCGTTACCTGCCCGCGCTTGAACAGCAACTTGCCCAATCCGGCGAAGGCCCAAGGCAACGGGCGGTCGGCAATGATGCCGTCGTAGAGCCGCTCCAGCGCTTCGTTCTGGTTCATGTCACGCAGCGCATCGGCGCGGTAGCGCAGGCACAGCGGCGAATAGCGGATGTCCTGTTTGCACAGGGCAATACAGGCATTGAGCACCTCGACCGGCTTACCGCGATCGAGGGCCTGCAGAATCGGTTTGAGCAAGGTCTTGCGCTGTTCCAGACGTTCAAGGCGCTGGGCCAGTCCGGAACGGTTGAACGGCTTGGTCAGGTAGGCATCCGGCTCATGCTCCAACGCGCTGAGCACCATCGCCTGACTGGTCTCGGCGGTGACCATGACGAAAACGGCTTCGTGGCTGATGAGCTTTTCCGACATCAGGTCTTCGAGCACCTGCTGGCCGTTCTTCTTGCCGTCGCCGAGGTGGAAGTCCTGAAGAATGAAATCGTAGGACTTCTGCGAACACATCTTCAGCGCCTGCTCGCCGGTGTCGGCGGTATCGACATCCTTGACGCCGAGCTCACGCAACATCGAACGCACGGAACTGCGGAAATCGGAAAAATCATCGACGATCAGAAAGCTTTTTTGGTGATACGACGACATCGAGGATTTCCAGGCAATTGAAGAAAACGAACCGAGGCGATTTCAGACGCGCAGATGATAGCGGGAGGCCATGCACCATCAAGCGATTTCGCGCGAGTGTGAACTCACCGTTCGGGTTATCGGCCAAAAGTGCCGGGGCCTGAGGGTGGTGCTTCAAGATTCTTCATTGGAGTATTACGAAAGCGCTGCTGGCTCAATTGAATCCTGTCTGCCCTCCCAGGAATGACACCTCGAACTTACCGGTCTGAATACCGATAAGAAGAAAATACACATCCGGCAAATCATCTCGACTGCGCGGCGCCTGACGCCCAAACCAAAAAGCCCCGTCGCACGGGTAAATGCGATGGGGCTTTTCGATGTTTGTAAGGTGGTGTCCCAGGCGGGGTTCGAACCTGCAACCTTCCCCTTAGGAGGGCTATCCAACCCCCAACAAACATTCGCCAAACCCCGCATTTATTGGGCTTTTCGTCCGGTTGTGTCCGTAAAAACGACGCCGTATAGTTCTTTTTGCACCCACCATGCACCCATGAGAACAAATTGAAAGAGAAGCTCACCGCCAAGCTGCTGGCGTCCCTGCAGATAACCGGCCACGAATATGAGGTCCACGATACCACCGTCGGCGGTCTGTTCGTGCGCGTCACTGCCGCCGGCGCCAAGTCCTATGTAGTCACCTGGGCCAGGGGCCGCAAGAAGACATTGGGTCGCATTGGCATACTGACGTTGGAGCAAGCGCGAGCGCAGGCTACTCAATATCTTGCAGAGGCAAGAACCCTGGGGGAACCGCTAGCCGTTACCCAAGGACGAAGAGGCGCTACCCTCCCCTCCTTACGCGAGTTCATCGAGGACATATATATGCCTTGGTTCAAGGCGCACCACAAAGGGCATGAGAAAACCCTGCACACGCTCGACCACAACTTCGAAGCAATCATGCCCCAGCGTCTCGATGCGATCACTGGTCGCGACCTGGACCAGATCCGCACGGGATGGATGCAGTCAGGCAATAAGCCGTCGACGGTCAACAGGAAAATGGGCTCTATCAGCGGCGTATTCAGCAGAGCCGTTGAATGGGAGTACATCGATGCCCACCCGATGGACAGGCTCAAAGCCTTAAAGGTCGACTCGATGGGACTGGTCCGCTACTTAGATGCTGAAGAGACCAAACGACTTCGGGAAGCACTCGACGCGCGTCAAGACGAAGCTCGTGCAGAACGTGAGAGTGCGAACAAGTGGCGAGCGGATCGCGGTAAGGAACTGATGCCGAGCTTGCTGCAGGTCCCGTTCACCGACCACCTAAAGCCTATGGTCTTGGTATCGCTGAATACCGGCATGAGACGCGGCGAGCTGTTCGACCTGAATTGGTCCGCGGTGAACTTCCAAACGAAGACGATCACCGCCGCCGGCGCCACCACAAAAACAAGCGACACACGGCACATTCCAATGAACAAGGAAACGGTGCGCGTGTTGGAGGACTGGAAGAAGCTGGCCGGTAAATCTCGATACGTCTTCCCGAGTCTGGAAGGCGGCCGCTTGGAGGACGTTAAAAGCGCCTGGCTCAAACTGCTAGAGCGAGCCAATATCGAACGGTTCCGCTGGCACGATATGCGTCACGATTTCGCGTCGCGGCTGGTGATGGTCGGCGTGCCGCTCAACACCGTACGAGATCTACTGGGGCACGCAGATATAAAGATGACGCTTCGGTATGCTCATTTAGCACCAGGTACAAAGGCGGCCGCAGTGGAGCTAATTTAAAAGGCCGGCTCAAAAGGAACGACCGTACGGCTATCCTTATTCGCTTCGACATGATCAAGCAAGTCAACCCACCAAAGGCGCAGAATCTGGCGATCAATTCGCCCCATACCGTCAATATCCCAGTAAGTCGCGCTCTGGGTCGAGCGGGTTTCAAAAAAACACTTAGACGATTTGACGGTCTCCCAAATACGCTGTTCTTCATAAGTGATCAGAGAAGGTAAATGAAAGCACAGGTTTATGAACCGCTCGCTCTCATCTGTAGACCATATCTCACTGACTGCCGTCGTAACGGACTGAGCCCCGGGCAGTTCATTAGCTACAAACGGTACATCGGTGCTGAAAGCTATTTCTTCTATCGCCGCTTCCACAACGCCTGTAATTGACTGCCTACGCACCCTAGCAATCAGCTCGATCATGAGCTTTACCTTCGGGTCGAGACGCAACGTCAGCGTCTCAGTCTTGCGTGCGCCCTGGCTGGGCTTGTTCTTCGCCATTTCGTCGCACCTGTCAATTTATGCTTAATTCGAATCCTACCTTCTGCGTCCGGTGAAGTCCATGCGTTCATCCACAGCACATGATTGCAGTTGACGTACACGAACTACAGCAATAGGATTCGCATCAAGCCAGGTGTCTGACCTGGCATTACGGAGATAAACAATGGAACAAGCTCAACAACAGATGGCGCCGCTGTCAGTAAGCGTCGAAGAATCCGCACGCATTCTGGGTATCTCGCGCTCGGCTACCTATGAGCTGATCGCTCAAGGAGAAATTAAAACCTTCAAAATCGGTCGCCGTCGCTTGGCGCTAGCCTCCGAACTCAAGGCCTTTATTGAGCGAGCAGCAAAAGCAGGCTCGCGATGAGAGCCGAAGAAAATAAAGAAGGGGGAGAGCGCAAGAGGCCGCGGGAGGTTGCCAAGGCGGTGCTCGAACACCGCCTTAGCGAGAACACACTGGATAGCACCAACGTGAAGGGCAAACTATGACACGCCACTCTTCAACCGAGCAAGACCGCAAGATGAGCGAGGCATTGCGAAACGGTCCCGTATCAACCATCGAAGCCGCCAAGAACTTGGACATTGTCCAGCCGCCAAACACGATCCGCCGCCTCAGGAAAAAGGGGCATGAGATCCGCACTTACTGGACGCATCAATCGACTGAGCCAGGCCGTCCACCGCATCGCGTGGCCAAATACATCTTGATGCGCGAAGCGTCGTAATCCAAAGACAGTGGAGATGCCCTCAGCTTTGAGGGCATTTCTGCGCCTGCCTGTGAGCGGCCGTATGGCGACAAAAAGAAAGGGGTTTAAGCCCAAGACAAAACCATTTGCCATGATGCTATGGCAAATCGGGCAGTCTGCCCCCTATCGTGCGCTGAGCTTCACTGCCCGGGGAGTGCTGATGGAGTTGCATATGCAATACAACGGCAGTAACAACGGCGACCTTTCCGCTACACGCACGATGGCCAAAGAATGGGGTGTAAGCTCTCCTAACATTCTGCAGAAGGCGCTGGCAGACCTCTTAAATGGCGGATGGATTATCCAGACGCGCACCAGTGTATTTTCCCGTCACGGTTCACGGTGTGCGCTCTACGCGCTCTCTTGGTACGCGATCGATGAATGTCCGGGAAAGGAACTTGAGGTCTCCCCAACCATCGCCCCACCAAAAACAGTCCGGGACCTGACGAATTCGAATTGATTCGGTATTGAATCAATACACAGAGCGGTATCGGATCAATACACGTAGAAAAAGGCAGAGTACCGTTCTGTCCGGTTGCGTTCAAAATCCTGCCCTTCGTGTATTGATTCAATACCACTAAATCAATTCTTCCTGTATCGAATCAATACACCCTTATAGATATCTACCATACCAGTCGTTGAAACCCACACCTTCGATCTTGTCTTCTCGGCCCAACAGCAAAAGGCACCACCCTGTAACGGGGTAGTGCCTTGGATACCATGAGGCTTTCGTAGTTTGTCAGTCGATGTCTGCAGGAGCGAACTGCTCAGCACCAGCCCGCAGCGAACGCAGACCAATCACAGCCGCCCGGGCTACTCGGTCTATGAAGCCCGTTTCCAGACTTGTGCAGCGCCCTCCCATACCCACGATCGCGAATTGGATCGCATGGAACGCCTCTGTTTCGTCGTGGGCTGCCAGTTCGGCAATCTCTGCATCGAAGCAGGCGATGCCCTTTTCCCAGTCCCCAGGCACGCCATAGTTATACCGCGGCCAATTGATGAGCCGGCCGACATCATCGCGCTTTGTGAAGCTCAGGTCGTCCCGTGATCGAATAGCGGCGCTCATTGGGCCACCTCCACCGCGTCGAGCGACTTCTGCATCTGCTCAACTTCGCTGTCGACGTAGTTCGCCCAGTCGTAGCCAAGGAAACTGCCGAGGCTGGCCAACTCTTCGATGTCATGCGACTTGCCGTGCCTCAAGTCCTTCGTGATGGCGTTGAACAGCACGCGCATATTGCTGATGCGTTCGTGCGTGGCGCGCAGAAGCTCAAGGGCTTCGTCGGCGATGCGAACGGTAGGCTGGCTCATTGCACACCCCCTACGCAGATCCCGCGAAATGGAGCGCCGCCGGGCAGAACCTTCACGCTGATGTCGCCGAGGATCTTCAGTGGTGCCAACTGCGTCAGCTTGATGTTGGCCGGCAGCTCCATGGTGGTGATGACCTGCCCGTGCGCATCCAAAATTTGGATGGTATTCTGTTTAAATTGCATGACGTGTCCCTAATAAGTTACGTCGTGTGATCGCCAGGCCGCTGTTGACGCAGCGGCTTGGCACCTTTCAAAAGTGGGGTTTCCCCACATTTAAATACCCGCAGTCAGGGGTATTTACTGCTTACCTTTCTCACTGATCCAGCCTGCCGCCCAGCTCAAGGGGTCTTTCGTGCCCATCGGTTTGAGTGGCTTGCCATCCCTCGCTGCCTGCCTACCCTCCTGCTCTGTCTCTGTGTGAATCCATACCGTGGTGTGCCTGAAACCTGCTTCGCGTTGACGCTCCTTGAAGAGTCTTTGACGATCCGCTGCAGATAATGGCTGCTTTGTTTTTTCCTCGTAGCTCATGCCTCACCTCGTTACCACTAACGGAGAAATCAATCATGCACCATCGTGAGTGGTAACGCAATAGAGATTTTGCAATTACTTAGGATTAAAGGACCTTCGACCTGAAATCACCGCCATAGCAGACGTAACCTGAGCCTCTAGGTTTCTCACTTGCTCAAGATGGGGCCTTTCCAAAATTCAGTTCGCTCCGGCAATACAGATTGGAGTTTACTCATCCCCCCTACGCCGTGAACTATACTTCGAACCTGATCACGAGGAATTTCAATAATTTCATTCTTAAGTGAATCATAGAAAATAAAAGCCTCATTCGTGCGGAGCATTAATTGATATTTTTCTAGTGGTTTTTTCTCGCTCCCCTCCTCACGAAGCTGAACATTTACTGTGTATCCTCCTCCATACCCAAGCACCCGAAGAAGCTCGGAATACTTCACGGGTGAAAAAATCAAATAAATACAAAAAACAAAGTATACGACTGTAAAAACAATTGAAATCCAATAAACCGCCTTAGGCCTCAACATAGAAAACATTGCCAAAAACACGTAAAGAAACACAAAGATCGCTATAGAAAAATTAAACTCGACCTTTTCTCCATCAACATTCGTCACATCAAAATAATTAATAACGACCCATGTCGCTACCAATGCAAATCCAGCAAGCAAAGATGACCAGATCACAACCGCAAGATTTGACTGAGCATGCAGCAGAGCGAGAACCCGACCAAACTGCAGATGGGATCTGGTAATCGGTTGCTTAAAAAGCCTGGCAAGCACAACTGGAAACTGGGGTACTAGATCGATATTCCAAGCGAGCATTTTAAAAAAGCCAGCCACGATCACGAATACTAGCGCTCCAGTAAGCAATAAAAAAATACTGCCAAAAGCTACTGCAGGTCTTAAATAAGGTATGCCTTCCAATGGAGGCCTAATACCGTACTGAATAGCATAATTATAAGTAGCATACTCCGACAAATAAGCTAATAACCCCGCCCCTCCGAGCACTCCGAGAAATGCGGACAAAACCAACTTAATCGGCAAAGACCAAGGTAGAACGCGACGAAGCCAAGCGACAATCCTTTCCTTATACATATTTCCTCACACCAATCACTATCTATTAGTCTTTATATAATCACTAAATGCATTTTACGGATTTAAGTAAAATACAAATCACACTCCAAAGGATCAAATCCCCGGAGGTAAAATCCAAGGTGCTGCATCCATAGGAATAAATCGAAGACTGCCGTCCCTATTCTCTAACCAAGTGGCATTGCGTCCCTCCACAGGCATCACCTCCTCCAATGAATAACCCAAAAAAAACATTAACGCTTCAGCCATATCTTCAGCTGTCCAAACCCCAAAAACGGGTGCTGATGACAGCCCCGCCATAGGAAAAACAGTAAAATTGACAACTTGAGAATACTCTCCGACCATAACTTTAGGAGTGCGATTAAAAACTCTCGCCTTCATAAATAGATTGGCTCCGAGCTCTCCAAATTGTACTGGATGTAAGGGGTGCCCTTGGTATCGTGAAAAAAAATCTGTCCCAACGAAAGTCTGAGCCCCCATATCAAATGCGGCAAGTATTCCTACCTGACCCAACCTTAGATACATAGTGCGATTAACGATGTCATCCTTGTAGTCAAACCGTACATCAACGTTTTCTGGCTCTTGAACATTAAAAACAAAAATTGAAGCTGGTATATCACTCTCCATCATCGAGAACTGCATTGGGACGCGGCAAGACTGAAGAATCAAATGAAGAAGTTGGTATTGCTCCATATCTTCTACGCTTACAATATTTCCGGCGCCCGGCTCCCGACGATCAAGCGTAAGAAATAACTCCCGATAAAGCAGCCCATAGAAAATCTTCAACACCCAGACCATAAGACGTTCACGATTCATAGAGGCCAACGCCGCCGCTCCTTTGACAAAGCGCTCTTGAACCTCTCGCTCGATACTGGATAGACATTCGTTATTACAAGACTGACAGCACGGAATCACTAACTGCCGATATGCCAACTTAGTCCCGTTGAGCAACGTCATCGGTTTATCCCAGAGCCCAAAATGCCGCAGTAACCACTTTGGGAAAACATGCTCTCGACTACTTTGACTATTTTCTACGTTAGAACCACACAGAAAGCAGGTTGTTTCTGAGAAATCGTGATCTCGAATTGCGTTATATAGGGACGGGATAGACACCTTCTACTCCTTGAACCGTGACTTTGTGAATCGGCCGTACCCCTCTATATTACAGTGCATCTACCTAGGAGCAGACAGGAACAGGTGCCTGCAGCGTATGCTTTGTTTGAAGGGCCGTCGCAATGACAACAGGCGCGAGTATTTAAATAAGGACTCAAATTCGAGCGCGCTTCTCTTCGCTAGGTAAAAGCCCTGCCCCCAACTGGATTTTACAGTGAAATATCGCGCTTTTTGTCGTTTTGGTGTCAGTGAGACGATTTGGTCTCACTGATCGAGCGCCAACGGCCGGCCAAAGCAAATTGAGGCATTACCCGCGAGCCATAACCTCGCCTGCTACTCTCCCAGCTCACACGGAGGGACGAAATGAACAACACACTGATCGCCGGCCTGCTCAACGCCCTGAATCAAAACCAGATCGCCCTGGGCGCTGCCGTAGAGGAGCTTTCCAATTGGGTGGAACAACGCGGCTCGGCCGACCTTGCTGAGAATGTGCGCGGGGCGCTATCAACACTGGACGAGAACCTAGACTTCATCAGGCAGGGAATTGCAGAGCTGACCGTTTCGGGCTGATTCCGCGGATGGTGATGGAATCGTTACTGCAGGGGCCTTTCGACAATCGTCCAAAAAGGCGGCAAGATGATGCCATATCAATGGCTACCCACTTGCCTGAGTGTTACCTGCCTGGAGGGCATATGAAGGGACTCTTTCCACAGTACGATTACTCAATCCATACCGATTACGCCGAAACTTGGAAAACAGCGGTTTTTGTTTTTGATACAAATGTGCTGCTCAATCTATACAGATATCAAGAGCGCACCCGGGAAGAACTTTTGGAAACGCTTGATAAGCTGACTGATCGTATATGGATCCCCCATCATGTGGCGTTAGAATTCCAACGCAATCGTCTAACTGTAATAGCAGCGCAAGGAAGAAGATTTTCTGAAATTCGCAAGGTTATTGATAAGGTTAAACTTGACCTCACGAATGGAATCAATGGCCTTCAATTAACAAAACGGCACACCCTGATAAACCCAGAACCCCTAACGACTGGATTTGACAAATTAACCGCGGAATTTTTATCTGAGCTTGATAAACTGCAGGAAAGCCAACAAACACTTAATGCTCCTGATCCAATAAAAATTAGAATTGAACAAATTTTCGACGGAAAAGTAGGTCCTGCCTTCATCTCCCAAGAAGATGTAGATAAAAAAAATAAAATCGCAGAGACTCGCTACAAAGCAAAAATCCCGCCAGGCTATAAAGATGACGAAAAAGATAAAGATGGTCCTGACGACTTTTATCATCAAGGCATAGTATACAAAAGAAAATATGGCGATTATTTCGTCTGGAATCAGATACTAAATTACGCCGCCAGCAGCAAAACAAAGAAAATAGTGTTCGTAACTGACGACGCCAAAGAAGACTGGTGGAAACAAGTTGACTTCGATGGCCCTAAAACTCTAGGCCCAAGAGCGGAACTCATAGATGAGGCTACCCATGTAGGGCAGCTTGATACTTTCTTAATGTATAAGCCCGAAGGCTTCCTCAAGTTTGCCAATGAATTCCTAGCTGCAAAAGTCTCGAACGAAACACTAAAAGAAGTACATGAAGTTTCACAAAATAATAAGGATAGAGCCTTTCGCTATAATCATCTGAAGCGCGAAGCGTTCAGAGCCGAGACTGCAGTACTGCACTGGGTGCGTTCAATACATCAGAAGGCCACACTTAACGACAGCTATCCAGATATCTTAGCAACTGACGAAACTGGAATTACAGGATACGAGGTAAAATCCTTTAAATCGCCAAGCACCATAAAAATTGTCGAAACAATTGAACGACTATCGAGCATCTCAGAAAAATACAACCTCACAGCGATAAATATTGTATTAGTAGTCAGCAACTATTACGACTTTGATGAGGCACTCCGCAAACTTAAAAACTACAACTTCATTGAAGCACCAGACAATTTAAATATCATTTTCGGACAAATAATCGATACCACTGAGGGAGTACTGTTCGAACCGCTCCATACTGTTCGTTACTGTGATATAGCTGGCACTAGCTCCTAGTGAAGACTGATCGTATTTCCGCTTTAGATAATGAAGCCTGCGAAACATAGGTGACATATCACACATCGAATGCCAGGGATCACCGTAAAGGTGATCCCTTTATTCAGTAAGAGCATCGAGCATATTTGACACATTGTAGAACATGACATCTGCCCTCAGTTTAACTCGAAGCGCGGAGACATCGACTTCGCCTCCGTAAGCGAGCAATTCACCTGACAGCAGGTTAGAACAGGCCCGACGGTTGAAATTTTAACCTTCCATACCGATCTGGGATTTTCTCACTTTGCCCTGTCCGCGAACTGCCGAGGATTTTTCGGTAGTTCGAACCCCCTCATATCCGGGGTATTACCCCGCTGGGGGAAGATGTGCTCAAAACTGAGCGCATCGAGTACGCGACACGTTTTCATAATTCGCAAAACGTGTCGCGACACCTGCCATACCGAAATGGGAGGTCAGGTCCAGCCCCCAACGGGGGTTGGATCGCTCAACTTCCCCTATTGGGAGGTGTTCCTCAAGTTGAGGAAGTCCCGCCACTCCACGGCAATTTCCCAACCTTCATTGCAGGATGAATGACTGGGCTGAAAATTCAGCCGTGTATCACTTTGGCTGTCGCCAATTTACTGCAACAAAAATTCTCCCTTCTCGACCAGCAAAACCAACTATTTCAGTCCCATTCCGTCCTGTTACGTGTAGCACCTTAGGTGCACCCAAAAAACACTGGATATAAGGTCAGATGATGCCTAATGTGGGTTTGAAGCTATTCAAATCCACTCGAGGCCATCCCATGAACACAGCCAAGACCGCTCGAGGTCGACAACACAAACCGACTCGCTCAGAGGTAGCCGCGGCGTGGGGTCGCCTGCGTGACGCTGCCAGCGAAGGAAGCATCCAGGCATCCGCCCTCCTCATCGCGCTTGCGGAAAACAAACCGGTCATTGCCATGGAATCGCCCCCCGCATGACTGAGCGCGACAAGAGCGGGAAATGGAAGCCCGGGCAGTCAGGCAACCCAGGTGGGCGCTCCGGGCAAACACAGGAGCTTCGCGCTCGACTTGCCGAGGGTGCGGACGCAGTTACAAAGAAGGTGCTCGCGGCTGCCAAGAAGGGCGATATGCAAGCCTGCCGACTGATCCTTGAACGCCTTGTCCCGCCAATCAAACCGACCTCCGAGCCGGTGCAATTTGAACTCGACGATACGGACCTACCGAGCGCAGCCAAATCAATCATGCGTGCAGTTGCCGGCGGACAACTCGCGCCCGACCAAGGCAAGTCACTCATTGAAGGCTTGGGCGCCGTCGCCCGAGTGATCGAGGTCGCCGAGCTTCAAAAGGCCGTCGAAGAACTCCGCACGCAAATGGAGGGAATGCAGCAATGAGCATCAAGTCATTGAAGGCAGAACTACAAAGGATCGCCCAGAAGATCGGCGCCGCAGATGAAACAGTGCTGCTGATTGTGCTCGCAGTGATCCGAGCGAATACCAGAGAGATCCAAGCGGAAGAAGACTTTCCGAAAACCGCTGGGCACCAAGTCGACTATCGAATTCAGGGGCGGAACTTATCGCTGTTCTTCCCCTTCGCAGAGATGGATAGCGACCAGGGTGAGCAAATGGCGAAAGCCATCATTCTTCACACTCGACAAATTGAGCGCGCCGGCCGGACAGCTCAAGTCGGCATTCTCGATATGCGCGTCGCCCCCGAGGAAGGGGCTTGGATCGTTACGTGGCCGCCTGAAGGGGTCACGGTTGAGCAACACGCTGCAGAGCAATACCAGCGGATCGTGGAGGCACGCAATGAACATCCGTAACCAAATCGCCCGCCTGAAGCAGACCGGCGGCGACTCCCAGTTTAGTAGCGACGTTCGGCAGATCAGTCAGCTGATGGACGAGTTGAGCGCCGAAGCCGTCGGCGGCGCCGCTGTTGGGGAAACGTCTCTCCTCGAAATTCTCAACGCCTCTACGTGCTCCGACCGCCCGACTCCAATCCCAAACAATCCAAAGGTAACGCAATGAAAATCGGCAAACGCTCAGTTCTCAAGGTCGGCTTGGCCAACCTCCACTACTCCGAATACGAGCACTCCCGCATTGAGTCTCACACCTTCTCTATCCAGCGTCCGGACGGGACCAAAGGAGTATGGCAAGCCGGCGGTTTGATGAAGTCCGCTCGCCAGCTTCAAACACTGGCGCTGGAGACCTTCAAAGACTTCGGCGAAGAGATCGTCTCGATCCGGGAAAACAAAGATTTCAACTCGTCCGCGATCGAGCGCTTGAGCAAAGAGAAAATCGCAGGCGTGACAGACGCCCTACTTCCTGCAATGCAGTCGGTCGCGAAGGATATGCTCACCCTGGCCGAAACCGTCACCAAAGGCTTCTCTCCTGTCACTCCGCGCGCGAGTAGCGATATCGCAGGCTTTCTCGCAGACCAAGAACTGAGAGCCCTTGTGCGAGGCCTCAGTCCGGAAGAACGCCGCAACCTCATGTCTGAAGCGCGCCAGGGTGGCCACCCCGATATCGTCGAAGCAGTGCTAAGAGCAAATCCGATGCTCTCTGGTCTCAACTCTGAAGCAGCAGCGAGCCTATCGCGGGCGGGCATCGCCGCCTCTCGCGCAAATGACATTGACGCTCTCCGTCAAATGCTGGCCGTCTACGACGATGTGCTCGCCACCACCTCGCAGGTCGGTGTGTCGCTCAGCGGGATGATTGCAAACTCGACAGGCTACGCAGGTCGATTCGAAAAATGGCGATCCGGCTGCGAGGGCTCCGAAGCTCTGCGCGCCTGGCTGGACAAGATCCCGGCCCGAGGAAAACCAAAAGCAGAGGAAGAATCCGAAGCCGCGTAAGCGGTTCGACTTGCGGCCGTCACGGTGCGGCCGCCAACTGGGAGCAATACGTTGACCACTTACCAGGAACGCTTCGCCGAGGCGTGCAAGACGGCCCGCTTTGCACCCTACACGCTGAAACAAGGCCCTGACTCTGGCTACGTCGTGTGGGATGTCCAGCACGTCCGCGACGGCCAGAAGGTGACGATTGACGGGCCGTTCTTCACGGAGGACGAAGCCCGATTATCTGCCGATCTGCTTCGCGGCACTTTCCGGGGAGCCCGGGCATACCAGGGCATTCATGATCGGATCTGGAACTACGACCCGTGTCACGAACAGGTGACGGTCGACCAGGCACGTATGTCGCGCTCGCTGCTCGCCATCCGGCTGGGCGTTGCGGTACCCAACTACAGCGCCCAGGGCGCCAAGGAGTAAACCATGGCTATGGCCACCAACTACGGCACCAAGACCCGCATCTTGCTGAGCGGCTCGGCCGGTAAGCTGTTCGGGCGCGAACACATTTACGAACTCTCCACGGGAGACACGCGGGAGGCCGTGAAAGCGATCGACGTCAACCATCCCGGTTTCGCAAAGTACCTCGCCGACGCAAAGCTGAAGGGATTGGAATTTGCGGTATTCCGAAACCGGAAGAACATCGGCGAGAAGGATTTGAAAATGGGCGGCGCTCAGGAGATCCGGATCGTCCCAGTAATCTCTGGCAGCAAGCGTGCAGGTCTGTTTCAAACTGTACTTGGCGTGGTCCTAATCGCCATGAGCTCAGTAACGAACGGCGCGACCCTGGCACCAGGTATTGCACTCGCCGCGGGCGGCGCCATTCAGATGCTCAGCCCGCAAGCCACGGGCCTGAAGCAGAGCGCGTCCCCCGAAAATGCCCCCTCCTACGCATTCGGCAGCGCCAAGAACACCACCGCCAGCGGCAATCCGGTACCGATCTGTATAGGCGAGCGTCGCTGGGGAGGAATAATAATCTCGGCATCGATTCATGCCGAGGATCGGAGTTAACTCTCAGGAAGGCTCCGGCTTTTTCGCAAGGTTTGCAGCAGCATCCATCGCCTTGTCTAATAACTTACTAGCCGCCTCAGTAAGCGCGGGATCAACAGAACCCTGTTCTGCTTTCGCGAACGCACTTTGACCGCTTATATTCCAATGAGCGAATGCTTCTTTAACTTGCTCCCACTGGGCGTTAGCACCATAGGTGTCCAAATACAGTTCGCCAAAACGAATTGCGTGCGAACGCTCTCCGATTTTCAAAGATTCATGCATATATGAGTTACTGAAAACAAAAGCGTATCGGGAAAGCACGCCGCAAAGCCCAACAACTACTAAGCCTCTGAAAAGATGGAAAAAATAGTATGCAAGGCTAGCACCGGGCGCTTGATGATAGCTATCTGAACTGCTGATCATCGTGACAACGGCAATGATGACACCAGATAAAAGCGACAGAGCGCCAGCTATAGCCCAGACAACTGAAATCACGTGAAACCTGTCTTCTTTTTTTCCTAATAAAGAAAGCGCAGATTTCACAAATTTCTTGGAGTTATCTTGCAATGTCTGCTGTGCATCTTCGGTAAGCCTTAGTTTCTCTATCTCTAAGGTTCGCCGAAAATCTTCCAAACGTTGCATCTGTTGTACGTATTCTTTGCGCCTAGCTATTGTCTCATCGCGCTCCTCAGCGAGCTTGCGCTCCAGCTCTTCCTGGCGTGCAGCGATCGATTGCTCCTGCTCCGAAAGGCTTTGAACACGCTTCTCTACTGAGTCGAATAGCTCCTTTTCACGGCGCTCAAGTTGGCGTTTTTCGTGGAATAAGCGCCGCTCGATTGTTGCCTCGCGCTTGGCTAGCTCATCACGCATAACGTCCAGCTCTCGCATCTTCTCAGCGAGCAATTGCTCCTTCTTGCGCCGATCCTCTTCTTCAACATCAAAATCACGAATAGCCATACAAATCCTTGAGTTGAAGCTTTCTGATACGAGCGATGTTACTTGAAGTATGCCTGAGCTGATACGCGCAAATTCGTCTTAATTTGCGCAATGTGCTTGATAAGTGACACTCATAGTGCAACAGTATTAGTAGAACACCTTAACTGATACGGACAGCACATCATGTTCATCCGCGCATACCTCCGAGCATCAACCGAAGAGCAGGACGCCGGCCGCGCCCGGGCATCGCTCGAGCAATTCGCTACCGACCACAACAAGGTGATCGCCAGCGTGTACCTGGAGAACGCCAGCGGCGCGTCGGCAGATCGGCCTGAGCTGCTGCGCCTGCTCAAAGATGCGCGCAAGGGTGACGTCCTGCTGGTGGAGTCGATAGACCGCCTCTCACGCCTTCCTGTGGAGGATTGGCATAAGCTCAAGGCTGCGATCGACTCCAAAGGCTTACGCATCGTTGCGCTCGATCTGCCTACCAGTCACCAAGGAATGCACGACACCAAAGGCGACGAGTTCACCGGCCGAATGCTGGGCGCGATCAACTCAATGCTGGTGGAGATGATGGCGGCGATCGCGCGCAAGGATTACGAGCAGCGCCGCGAGCGGCAGGCCCAGGGCATCGAGAAAGCGAAAGCCGCCGGCAAGTACCAGGGGCGGCCGGTGGACGCCGATCTGCACAAACGCGTTACCGAGCTACTTAGCGCTGGCTTGGGTATTCGCGCAACCGCCCGGCACGCGAACTGCTCGACGACCACCGTACTCAGGATTAGAGACTTGGCGCAGCCCTAGACACGGTAGCTAAAGTGGATTCTGCGTGCCGTAACGCTGCCTCGCCAAACTCCCGCCCGCTGAGCAATTGATCCAAGGTTTTGAATAGCTGTCTATCAAACTGCCCGTTTAGCCATTGAATACGAGAATGGGAAAGGGTCTTGAACTCGCCTAACAGTGATTCGCCAAGTAGCGCACCAATCATCCGATGGATGTTTTCATCTTCATACCAGATGAGCTTTTCGGGCTTTCTTTTACCCTCCCGAAAAAGATAAATGATACGCCCCAGCATCCCATGAAAGCCTGCGAATTGAGCCCAAATCACCTCTCCCAGAAAAGGGCGATGATCTTCAACATTGGCGAAAAATTTGGTAATAATCCCGAACTCAATCGATCGAAGCTCTGGGCCTAACACACTGCTGTAAGCATTCTTAAGTTCTGATTTGGTCAGTACGTCGGAGGCAACGATTGATGACGGCATCAGTCTCCTTCCTTCAAGCACAGCCAACCATAAAGCCTCTACAGCCTCAATTTTTCGAACGATGATCACTTTTTGCACTTCAGAGAACGACGCTGAAGCTATGCGAAGCTTATCCGCTTGGCGATCTATTTCCGACGTTAGCTCGGCTAGGTTTGCGTCACCTTCTTGCCTCAGCTCGGCCTTCAGGTTTTCGAGCCGGTCATCGTACTCATGCTTGACGCTAGCTTTGAACCGTTCTCCTATCCATGTCCTCAGTAACCATCCCAGCGCCAGCAAGAGCAGAGCACTCACGCTAGCGGATGCGATTGTGGTCAACACGAAATCGATCAACGTATCCATCCCTTTCCTTGATGTTGAGGGCCACGGTTACGAAAAAGCCCCGACAGGCACTTACCTGAACGGGGCTTTTGAATGCCTGAAACAATTCTAGTGCACCCGCTCTGCACCCATGGAGCTTTTACGGTTAGAGCTAAAATCGCTGAAGGCCTTTATTTATATGGTGTCCCAGGCGGGGTTCGAACCTGCAACCTTCCCCTTAGGAGGGGGATGCTCTATCCAATTGAGCTACTGAGACACTGAGTGAAGCGCGCTGTACGCGGCGCGACAGACGGCGTGCATGTTAACGGCCAGCCCCTGTTTTGTCATGTCGTCCGTAGGGCTTTTTAAGTGTAGGCAAGCGCCTTGCAAGATTGCGGGAACTTTTACCGGGCAATTTGCACTACGCGAAAATGCGCTCATTGCAGATTGCAATCAGCGCATTCCTAAAAACCTTACCAAACCCTTGTTTTTAAAGGACTTATCAGCCGTTACACTGTTGGCACGGCGACTGCTATGCCTGTTCTATCAAAAAGAACAATTTGGAGCGTCGTGCCATGAACAGCACCCTCTTGCTTGCAAACGCAGCGGCTTTGGCTTTCTTGCTCGGATCGCATTTTTTCCCCAAGGCTGAGGTTGAGCAGCCAGTGGCGCAACGCATGCCGCATTACCTGCAGGTGCAGAAAGCACCGCAGTGGGCAGTGTTGAGTGATCGCAGCGACGCTTCTACGCACATGGTCAGCGAAGCTGAGCAAGCCTCGGCGCCAACCACCGAACGTCTGGTTTTTTGAAATATCTTCAGGAGTACAACATGTCCAAATCGGCGACAGGATTTCTGATCCTCGCTTTACTGAGTGGCGTTACCCATCTGGCGCTGTTCGAGGAGACGGAAGTCACCTTGCCTCTGGTTGGCTGTGGCGTGTTTGCGGTGCTTTTCGTGCTGGCTCTGATCGCCGGGCGCAAGATCAAATTCGATCCGGTTCTGCGTTGAGCCGAATCAATTCCAGCAGCGCAGAAACAGCGTCAGCAAGGTCGCCAGAATTGTCAATGTGATGGACGGGGCTGTCGCTGGATCTGCGGTCTTTGAACAGCGCATTGCGAGCCAGTCTCGCATCGATCTGCTCAGGGGTCTCCCGACCCCGCCTGAGCAGGCGCTGGCGCAGAACCTCGTCGTTGACCGTCAGCAGGATCGGTACGAGGGTCGGGTACAACTCCATCGCTTGGCGCAGGTTTGCTCTTGAACCATTGACCAGGACATGGCGCCCACCTCGCAACCATTGATCCATTTCCATGGGAATGCCGTAAGACAGGCCATTTGCTTGCCAGGCCAGAGAAAACGTCCCGGCTTGCTTTTGCCGATCGAACTCTTGCGGCGTCACGCCAATCGCATCCTCGCCGACGGACTCCGCTGATCGGGTGATCACCCGACGCATGATTTCGCAGTTCAACTCACGCAATGGCTCACGCGATGCGTCGATCAGGCTGTCCTTGCCCGAACCGGACGGTCCCATCAGGTAAAAAAGCTTGCCATCCATCCTGTAAACGCCCTCCGACGGGACCTGCCTCTAGTAAATCGGCAAATTGCCACTATCCTGTACACATAGGGATAAGAATAGCGAGCCGCATAGCATGCACGTTCCGAGGTCTTCGGACATCAACAGATGCGCATGTCGAAGCATGCAGCGATACGGATGGATGGATGGAAAGTTTTCCAACCAGTCCGCATTTCTGACAACTGGTGCTGGCATTACGCCTTTACCCGGCTCAATATTTGTCACAGAATTGGCGCCAATGATCTGGCAATTTTGAGGCATGATGCCGGCCTCTTAACAATTCAGGTTGAACCAATTGGTCCGGATGCTTGTCCTACCACACATCCTGCGGCCAATCCCGAGAACCGCTCCCCTGAACTAACCGGTTAAATATATGCGCCCATTGAAACAGGCAATTTATTCCAGCCGTACGGCTGACAAGTTTGTCGTACGTCTGCCAGACGGAATGCGTGAACGCATTGCCGAGGTGGCTCGCAATCATCATCGCAGCATGAACTCCGAGATCATTGCGCGCCTTGAGCAGAGTCTTATTCAGGAAGGCGCACTGGGCGAAGAGCTGAGCATGCGCCTGGACAGCCCGGAGCTGTCGCTGCACGAGCGCGAGCTGTTGCAACGCTTCCGTCAGTTGTCGCATCGTCAGCAAAACGCCTTGGTGTCGCTGATCGCCCACGACGCTGAAATGGCCGCAGACGCGTCCTGAGTCATACCGAACACATTAAAGCCAGCATGATTGCTGGCTTTTTTTTGCCTCGGTTTTGAGTTTTCGCAGCCATGAAAAAGCCCGTCAATTTGACGGGCTTTGTATTTGTTTTCAGATGATCAGAGCAGGAAAATCGTCGCCAGGCCCAGGAAGATGAAGAAGCCGCCACTGTCCGTCATTGCGGTGATCATCACACTGGCGCCCATCGCCGGATCCCGGCCCATCTTCGCCAGCGTCATCGGTATCAGAACCCCCATCAACGCGGCCAGCAACAGGTTGAGCGTCATTGCCGCCGTCATCACCACGCCGAGCGACCAACTGCCGTAGAGCATGTACGCGACCACACCGATCACCCCACCCCAGACCAGACCGTTGATCAAACCGACCGCCAGCTCTTTGCGCATCAAGCGCGAGGTGTTGCCGGTGCTGACCTGATCCAGCGCCATGGCGCGCACGATCATGGTGATGGTCTGGTTGCCGGAGTTGCCGCCGATACCGGCGACGATCGGCATCAGCGCCGCCAGCGCTACCAGTTTTTCGATCGAGCCTTCGAACAGGCCGATCACCCGCGATGCCACGAACGCAGTGATCAGGTTCACCGCCAGCCAGGCCCAACGGTTGCGCAGGGATTTCCACACCGACGCGAAAATGTCTTCCTCTTCACGCAGACCGGCCATGTTGAGGACTTCGCTTTCGCTTTCCTCACGGATCAGGTCGACCATTTCATCGATGGTCAGACGGCCGATCAGCTTGCCGTTCTTGTCAACCACCGGGGCCGAGATCAAGTCGTAACGCTCGAATGCCTGAGCGGCGTCGTAGGCATCTTCGTCCGGGTGGAAACTCACCGGATCGCTGGCCATCACTTCGGCGACCTGCTTCTCGGGATCGTTGACCAGCAGACGCTTGATCGGCAGCACGCCTTTGAGCACGCCGTCGTAATCGACTACGAACAATTTGTCGGTGTGACCAGGAAGCTCTTTGAGGCGACGCAGGTAACGCAGAACCACTTCGAGGCTGACGTCCTCACGGATCGTCACCATCTCGAAGTCCATCAGCGCACCGACCTGATCCTCGTCATAGGACAGGGCCGAGCGCACGCGTTCGCGCTGCTGGTTATCCAGACTTTCCATCAGCTCATGGACAACGTCTCGCGGCAGCTCGGAAGCCAGGTCAGCGAGCTCGTCGGCGTCCATGTCCTTGGCCGCGGCCAGGAGCTCGTGATCGTCCATGTCGGCGATCAGCGTTTCACGGACGGAATCGGATACTTCGAGAAGAATGTCGCCGTCGCGATCGGCCTTGACCAATTGCCAGAGCGTCAGACGATCGTCCAGCGGCAAGGCTTCGAGAATGTAGGCGACGTCGGCGGAGTGCAGATCATCGAGCTTGCGTTGCAGCTCGACAAGGTTTTGCCGGTGAACCAGGTTCTCCACGCGGTCGTGATGCGGACCTTCCTGACGATGAGTCAGGTCTTCAACGACACGCTGGCGCTGCAGCAACTCGACGACCTGAGCCAGGCGGTCCTGCAGGCTTTCCTGAGTTTTCTTTACTTCGATTTCGGACATAGGCGAACTCCACTCCCAGCAGCGGGGCACGCCGGAAGGATCAATCAGTCAATTCATGATTGGTGAAACGGTTTACTGAACAACTACTGGGTAAGTCCATGGAGGATTTCCATAAGCCCCGGCGGGGCTGACGGGCGCAATGATACACGCCTGACGGTTTAAAACGTTGAAAAAATCACGGCTGAAACAAGCGCTTGCGAAACAAACCTGAGCGCCTTCCTGACCCGTGCAAATGCGACGACTCATCTTGAAAAGAAAACACACCGGCAATGGAAAAAGCAGCGACTACCCTTGAGCGTAGATCGTCATGGAGGACATCGAATGCCAGCAAAACCCGCGCTTATTCTACTGACCGCTCTGCTCCACCTCACGCCTTCCAAGGCCACCACACTTCATCGTTGCCAGGCCTCCGACGGCAGCGTCACCTTTACATCGATGAGCTGCGCAGTCGGCGAACAGCTGTCGCTTCAGGAGGTTCATCCCTATTCTCCCGGCTGGGTCGCAATCATGCCGGAGTTCAATCACGAAGCCGTGAACGGCATTAAAGACAGCGGACGCGAACCGGGCATCATCGGCGGTGCCGAGCATAAATGTGGAAACCTGACCGATAACAGGCAGCGGCGCGAAGCGATCATTAACCGGCGAGTCATTGTCGGCATGAGCCAGCGGGATGTCGAAAGCGCGCTGGGCAAGCCGGACAAGATCAATACGCGTACGTCGACCACAAGCTATCGTTACGACCTCAAGCGAGGGCGCAGTGCTCAAATTGATTTTGATGAAAGAGGCTGCGTGAAGGGAAAAGCCAAATCCCGGACAGCAAAAAGCCCGCGTTAAACGCGGGCTTTTTGGTATATGGTGCACTCGACAGGATTCGAACCTGTGACCGCTCGGTTCGTAGCCGAGTACTCTATCCAGCTGAGCTACGAGTGCATTTTGTGTTTTTAAACCAGACCACAACTGGCTGAAACCGAGTTACTCACCTTACAGCAAATAACTCTTAAATGGTGCACTCGACAGGATTCGAACCTGTGACCGCTCGGTTCGTAGCCGAGTACTCTATCCAGCTGAGCTACGAGTGCATTTGTTGCCGCGCATTATAGGCCGTCTAATCTCTATGTCAAACACTTTTTCTAGTAATTTCAACAACTTACAGAAGAAGCCAGATTACGACGTACTAAGCAAATAATGGCGGAGAACGGGGGATTCGAACCCCCGACACCCTTTTGAGGTGTACTCCCTTAGCAGGGGAGCGCCTTCGGCCACTCGGCCAGCTCTCCGCAACACGGGGCGTATATTAACCAGCTTCTTCCCCGTTTGCAAACATAAAAATCGATAAAAATTAATGGCTTGGTTCTTCGTCCTTCTCTTTCTTTATACGCAGGTAAATTTCCTCACGGTGCACCGCAACCTCTTTCGGAGCGTTGACGCCGATACGCACCTGGTTTCCTTTGACGCCGAGCACGGTCACGGTGATTTCGCCGTCACCGATAATCAGGCTTTCCGCGCACCGACGAGTCAGAATCAGCATACCTTTCTCCTTACGCCATTCATTTCAGGGACAACAGTCTGCAAAAAAAAGGCACCCGACCTACAACCGCAGCGATCGTAGCCCTACATGCCTGAGTATTGACCAGCGCGAGCAAAAGAACAGTTCAGGGCCCGCGCCATTCAAAAAATAAAGGGCGCGGTCAGACCGCGCCCTTCACAGAATCGGATTACTCGCCCTGACGGGCCGGAGCATCCAGTTCGAAAGCCGTGTGCAGCGCGCGCACGGCCAGTTCCAGGTACTTCTCTTCGATCACTACGGAAACCTTGATTTCCGACGTCGAGATCATCTGGATGTTGATGCTTTCTTTCGCCAGGGATTCGAACATGCGACTGGCCACGCCTGCGTGAGAACGCATGCCGACGCCGACGATCGAAACCTTGGCGATTTTGGTGTCGCCAACCACTTCACGGGCACCGATCTCGCGAGCGGTGTTTTCCAGCACGGTCTGTGCGGCCTGATAGTCGTTGCGGTGCACGGTGAAGGTGAAGTCGGTGGTGTTATCGTGCGCGACGTTCTGCACGATCATGTCGACTTCGATGTTCGCGGCACTGATCGGGCCGAGAATCTTGAACGCCACGCCCGGGGTGTCTGGCACGCCACGGATGGTCAGCTTGGCTTCATCGCGGTTGAAAGCGATGCCGGAAATGATCGGCTGTTCCATGGTTTCCTCTTCATCAATAGTAATGAGGGTGCCCGGACCCTCCTTGAAGCTGTGCAGTACGCGCAGCGGTACGTTGTACTTGCCGGCGAATTCCACCGCACGGATCTGCAGCACCTTGGAACCGAGGCTGGCCATTTCCAGCATCTCTTCAAAGGTGATCTTGTCCAGACGCTGAGCGACAGGCACCACACGCGGGTCGGTGGTGTAGACACCGTCGACGTCGGTGTAGATCTGGCATTCATCCGCCTTCAAGGCTGCCGCCAGCGCCACGCCAGTGGTATCGGAACCGCCACGCCCGAGGGTGGTGATGTTGCCGTGCTCGTCGACGCCCTGGAAACCGGCGACAACCACCACGCGACCGGCCTTCAGATCACCGCGAATCTTCTGGTCATCAATCTGCAAGATACGCGCTTTATTGTGCGCACTGTCGGTCAGGATCCGCACCTGATTACCGGTGTACGACACCGCCGGCACACCGCGCTTGATCAGCGCCATGGCCAACAGGGCAATCGTCACCTGCTCACCGGTGGAAACGATCACGTCCAGCTCGCGCGGAACCGGTTGCGCCTCGCCACTGATTTGCTTGGCCAGATCGATCAGACGGTTGGTTTCGCCGCTCATTGCAGACAGCACAACCACCAGGTCATCGCCGGCATCGCGGAATTTCTTAACCTTGTCGGCGACCTGCTCGATTCTCTCGACAGTGCCGACCGAGGTGCCTCCAAATTTCTGTACGATCAAAGCCATTTCAAAGCCGCCTCTGCCCATGAAGGGCGCCCAATAATCTTTCCAACAGTCGCCGGGGCCGCCACTGGACTGCGGGCCCGGCGAGCCGTCTTATAAAGCCTGCTCGACGAATGGAACGGTCAGCGCCAGTGCGCCATCCAGCGCTGCGGCATCGACGCCACCGCCCTGCGCCATGTCCGGACGACCACCGCCCTTCCCGCCCACTGCCGCAGCGGCCTGTTTCATCAAATCACCGGCTTTGAGTTGGCCAGTCAGGTCCTTGGTTACGCCTGCAACCAGTACGACCTTTTCCTCATGGACACCGCCGAGCAGGATCACTGCGCGGCCGAGTTTGTTTTTCAGCTGATCGACCAGCGCCAGCAGCGCCTTGCCATCCTGACCGTCCAGACGGGCGGCCAGCACCTTCACATCCTTGACGTCCACCGCCGAGGCCGACAGATCGTCGCCCGCAGCGCTGGCAGCCTTGGCCTGCAACTGCTCGAGTTGTTTCTCCAGCAGACGGTTGCGCTCAAGTACCGCCGAGAGCTTGTCGATCAGGTTGTCGCGGCTGCCCTTGACGAGGCTGGCCGCTTCCTTGAGTTGTTCTTCCGCCGCGTTCAAGTAGGCCAGTGCTGCAGCACCGGTAACTGCCTCGATACGACGCACGCCCGATGCCACACCGCCTTCGCTGATGATTTTCAGCAGGCCGATGTCGCCGGTACGGTTGGCGTGGATACCGCCGCACAGTTCGACGGAGAAGTCGCCCATGCTCAGCACGCGCACGCTGTCGCCGTACTTCTCGCCGAACAGCGCCATGGCGCCTTTGTTCTTCGCGGTTTCGATATCGGTTTCTTCGGTTTCAACCGCGGAGTTCTTGCGAATCTCGGCGTTGACGATGTCTTCCAGCTGCTTGATCTGCTCTGGCTTGATCGCTTCAAAGTGACTGAAGTCGAAACGCAGGCGCTGACTGTCGACCAACGAGCCTTTCTGCTGCACGTGCTCGCCCAGCACCTGACGCAGGGCGGCGTGCAGCAAGTGGGTGGCCGAGTGGTTCAGCGCGGTGGCATGACGCACTTCGGCATCGACGTGGGTTTGCACCGGCGCGCCAATGGTCAGGCTGCCCGAGGCCAGCACCCCGTGGTGGAGGAACGCGCCGCCGGTCTTGGTGGTATCACGAACGTCAAAACGGCTGTCGCCGGCCTGAATGAAACCGCAGTCGCCGATCTGGCCACCGGACTCGGCGTAGAACGGCGTCTGGTTGAGCACGATCACCCCCTCCTGACCTTCGCTCAGCACGTCGACCGACTGACCATCCTTATAGATGGCGACGATTTTTGCCGAACCACTGGTGGCGGCGTAACCGGTGAATTCGGTGGCTACATCAACCTTGACCAGGGTGTTGTAGTCCAGACCGAACGAGCTGGCCGAACGTGCACGAACGCGCTGGGCTTCCATCTCGCGCTCGAAGCCGACTTCGTCGACGGTCAGGCCGCGTTCGCGAGCGATGTCGGCGGTCAGGTCCATCGGGAAGCCGTAGGTGTCGTAGAGTTTGAACACCACGTCGCCCGGCACCACGGTGCCTTTGAGCTCGGCCAGATCCTGCTCGAGGATTTTCAGGCCGTGCTCCAGGGTCTTGGAGAACTGCTCTTCTTCAGCCTTGAGCACGCGCTCGATGTTGCTTTGCTGCTTCTTCAGTTCCGGGAAGGCTTCGCCCATCTCGGCGACCAGCGCCGCAACGATCTTGTAGAAGAAGCTGCCGCTGGCGCCGAGCTTGTTGCCGTGACGGCAGGCGCGACGGATGATCCGGCGCAGCACGTAACCGCGACCTTCGTTGGACGGCAGCACGCCGTCGGCGATCAGGAAGCCGCAGGAACGGATGTGGTCGGATACGACCTTGAGCGACGACTGATCGCCGTTTTCGCAGCCGATCGCTTGCGCCGAAGCCTTCAGCAGGTTTTTGAACAGGTCGATGTCATAGTTGGAATTGACGTGCTGCATCACCGCACTGATCCGCTCCAGGCCCATGCCGGTGTCCACCGACGGCGCTGGCAACGGATGCAACACGCCATCGGCGGTGCGGTTGAACTGCATGAACACGTTGTTCCAGATCTCGATGTAGCGGTCGCCATCTTCTTCCGGCGAGCCCGGCGGGCCGCCCCAGATGTGCTCGCCGTGATCGTAGAAGATCTCGGTGCACGGGCCGCACGGGCCGGTATCGCCCATGGTCCAGAAGTTGTCGGAGGCGTAAGGCGCGCCCTTGTTGTCGCCGATGCGGATCATGCGCTCGGCCGGTACACCGATTTTCTGTGTCCAGATGTCATACGCTTCGTCGTCGGTGGCGTAGACGGTAACCCAGAGCTTTTCCTTCGGCAGCTTGAGCACGCCGGTGAGGAAGGTCCAGGCAAAGGTAATCGCGTCGTGCTTGAAGTAGTCGCCGAAGCTGAAGTTGCCGAGCATTTCGAAGAACGTGTGGTGACGCGCGGTATAACCGACGTTTTCCAGGTCACTGTTCTTGCCGCCGGCGCGCACGCATTTCTGGCTGCTGGTGGCACGGGTGTACGCACGTTTTTCCTGGCCCAGGAAGCAGTCCTTGAACTGGTTCATCCCCGCGTTGGTGAACAGCAGGGTTGGGTCGTTGCCCGGAATCAAAGAGCTGGAGGCTACACGGGTGTGGCCTTGCTCTTCGAAGAAGCGAAGGAAGGCTTCACGGATTTCTGCGCTTTTCATTAGGTTCTTCCACGGAGGCTGCGGCCAAAGGCCTGTTCGAAACGTCGTGAGACGAAGCGACGGCAAAGGGCCGCATTATATCGGCCCTGCGCGCGGGGTACAGCGTGTTTATACGATAGAAACGGTCAATTGGACGGCTAACGCTGTCACTTGCGCGAAAACTCGACGAATGTCGCGATCACTTGCTCGATTTGCGCGCGGCTGACGTCCATGTGCGTGACCATGCGCAACCGTGCGGCGGCGCTGAGCTTGATCCCGCGCTCGCCGGCAAAGGCCTTGAGCGCTTGAGCCTTGTCGCCCATTTGCACATAAACCATGTTGGTTTGCACGGGTTCGACGACGAAACCGGCCTCACGCAGACCATCGGCGAGCACTTGCCCGTTGGCGTGATCGTCGGCCAGCCGTTCAACATGGTGATCCAGCGCATACAACCCAGCCGCCGCCAGCAAACCGGCCTGACGCATCCCGCCGCCGACCATTTTGCGCAAACGCCGCGCCTTGCCGATCAACGGTTCGGAGCCGCACAGCACCGAGCCGACCGGCGCGCCGAGGCCCTTGGACAGACACACCGACACCGAATCGAAATACTGGGTGATCTCGCGGGCATCGACGCCGAGTCTGACCGCTGCGTTGTACAGCCGCGCACCGTCGAGGTGCAATTGCAGGCCGTGATCCTGCGTAAGGCGTCGGGCGCGCGCCAGATACTCCAGCGGCAGCACCTTGCCCTGCATGGTGTTTTCCAGCGCCAGCAGGCGTGTACGGGCGAAATGGAAGTCGTCAGGTTTGATCGCCGCCGCAACCTGATCCAGATCCAGCGACCCGTCGGCCTGCACTTCCAGCGGCTGCGGCTGGATCGAGCCGAGCACCGCCGCCCCGCCCCCCTCGTACTTATAGGTGTGTGCCTGTTGACCGACGATGTACTCGTCGCCGCGCTCGCAATGGGCCATCAAGCCGAGCAGATTACTCATGGTGCCGGTGGGCACGAACAACGCAGCGGCAAAGCCCAGGCGTTTGGCCAGTTCGGCTTCGAGGCGATTGACCGTCGGATCTTCGCCGTACACATCGTCTCCGGTGTCCGCTGCGGTCATCGCTTCGAGCATGGCGGGAGTCGGTTGGGTAACGGTGTCGCTGCGAAGATCGATAACGCTCATGAACCTGGCCTCTGGTCAGCAGGGAGAATCCCTTTGTGAAGTGGGATTACTGCGGTCAACGCGCGGATTAATCAAGCCTTGAACAAGGAAAAATCATCATCCTCAGAAAGAAGCACAATCCATGTGGGGGTCTGTGCAGGACCGGAAAATATGTGTTACAAACTTGCCGCCGCCCGCCTATGGGCGGCGAAAACGTTCTCAGGGCGGGGTGCAATTCCCCACCGGCGGTAATTGCGCGCAATGCGCATAGCCCGCGAGCGCTTGGCGCTGCACACGACTTGATCGGGTGCGTCGGCAAGGTCAGCAGACCCGGTGTGATTCCGGGGCCGACGGTCATAGTCCGGATGAAGAGAGAACGGGATTGACGCCAAAGGGCCGTCCGCGAGCATTCGTGCCTGCGCTCGCACCCTTGCATCCCTTTCGATTCATAACGCCCTGTTTTTCACACAAACAGGAGTCAGAACATGCAACCCACCGCTATCGACAGCAAAAGCAAACACCCACAGGGCGAGCGCGTCGCGTTCATCCAGGCCTGCTGGCACAAGGAAATCGTCGACCAGAGCCGCAAAGGCTTCGTCGCCGAAATGCTGGTGCAGGGTTATCAGGAATCGGACATCGATTTCTTCGAAGTCGGCGGCGCTTTCGAAATGCCGCTGCACGCCAAGCTGCTGGCCAAGTCCGGGCGTTACGCCGGCATCGTCGCCGCCGCCCTGGTGGTGGACGGCGGCATCTACCGCCACGAGTTCGTTGCGCAATCGGTGGTCAGCGGCCTGATGCAGGTGCAGCTGGAAACCGAAGTGCCGGTGTTCTCGGTGTCGCTGACTCCGCATCACTTTCATTCGGGCGAAGAGCACCAGAAATTCTTTTTCGAACACTTTGTGCACAAGGGCCAGGAAGCGGCGCGGACTTGCGCCGATACGCTGCAGAAGATTCGCGCACTGCGCCGTACGGAGCCGCGGGCGGTAGCGGTCTAGGACGCGGCAAAACCTGTAGGAGCTGACGAGTGAAACGAGGCTGCGATCTTTTGATCTTCAAGAGCAAGATCAAAAGATCGCAGCCTTCGGCAGCTCCTACATGGGATGTGGTGAACTCAGGCGAGGTTTTCGTCGGTGGTCGGGACGATCAGGATGCCGGCGCGCAGGCCGTTCTTGACCTTGGGGTTGGGGAAGATGATCCGCGCGCCCTGCTCTTCGATCACCCAACGGGTATTGGCCAGGTCTTCGGCCAGCACATAACCCGGTTCCAGCTCGGAAAAATTCTCGATGTCCGCCGGCAGGTTCAGGCGGAACGCATCGCTGTGCTTGATGATTTCCCGCGCGACGCTGAACAGTTGCAAGCCATCCAGCCCTGCTTCTGTCTCCGGCTCATTGCCTTCGATGATCTGCTTCAGGCGGGTTTCCAGCAGTGAGACGTTGACGCCGTCGTTCTGCCCGAACGGCCGCGCCTTGCCCAGTTCCAGGGTGAAAGCCTCGGCGTCGAGCTTGTCGTAGGTATACGAACTGAAGACGATCGACGGCTTGTTCTGCAACAGCACCGCTTCCATGCCGGCGGCGCGCAGCCGCGCCAGCTCACGACGGGAATGCTGACGCCCTTCCTTCCATGGGTACAAGGCGAACTGCTCGATCTTCGAACCACGAATCGCCGTGTGCAGGTCGTAGTGCAGACGCTGGCGCTCGGGCTTGCTGAAGAAACTCGCCGCCAGCCGCTCCAGCTCACAGGCGCGCAACGCTTCCGAGCCGCTGCTTTGCTCATGACGACCGTTGAACAGCCGATTGACGTCCTGCTCGACGAAACGCTCACCCTTGCGAATCGCTTCCGGGTTGCCGAACAGGAACAGAATGCGTGCACGCGGCTTCAGGTCGCCGCGTGCGATGTCGTGCAGCAACCGATCGAGCAACTCGATCGGTGCGGTTTCATTGCCGTGGATACCTGCCGACAGCAGCAGGTCCAGGCCATTGTCGCGCGCTTCCGGGGGCCGGACTTCCAGCGCCCCTTCGCTCAACCAGCGCATGCGCACGCCTTCGACAGTCAGTTGAGTCTTCTCCGCCGGTTCGCGGCCGGCGAGGGTCAGTTCAAGCAGTTTGCCGAGGGCGAGCATAGAGCGGTTTCCTTAGTGGTCGTGGTTGCAATCCGGGCCGTGTACGTGATCCTCGTCAGCGCCGAGGTCAGCCGGTTCCATTTCCAGTTGCAGACTTACCAGATTAGTCGCCAATGGGCGCAGCAGCAGGTTGGCGTACTCTTCGTCACCTTCCTCCACGTCCACGCCGATCAGCAACTGGCCGCGGCCGTCCTGCTGGATCCACAGCTCTTTGCCTTGCCACATGACCGCGACGCGGGTGCACGAGGTTTGCAGTTGCGTGCCGTCGGTGTCTTCAAGGATCAGCTGCAGGGAATCGCTCATGTTTTTACTCTCTTGGGGTGACACGCCGCGCGCCGGGTTCAGGCCGCGCGCTGGCGATCAATTGATCTGGAAAGGATAAACCGCGCCCAGTTTAAGGATTTGCGTCAGTTCATCCAGTGCCGTCCGGCATTCAAGCAGCAACTGCGGGTCCGCCAGGTCGGTTTCGCTCAGGCGGTCGCGGTAGTGCTTTTCAACCCATGCGGTCAACGAACCGTACAACGGGGCCGTCATGATAACCCCTGGGTTGACCGCCGCCAGTTCGGTTTCATTCAGCGCCACGCGCAGACGCAGGCATGCCGGGCCACCGCCGTTCTGCATGCTTTGCTTGAGATCGAAGACTTTCACTTCGCGGATCATTCCACCCGAGCTGGTCAGGCTCTGCAGATAAGCCCAGACGCGTTCGTTGGCCTGGCATTCCTGCGGCACGATCAGCAGCATCGAACCGTCGGGACGCGACAGCAACTGGCTGTTGAACAGGTAGGAACGCACCGCGTCATCGACGCTGACCGCCGAACGCGGCACGCAAACGGACTGGAAGTTGCCGCCGACCTTGGCCAGTTTGCCTTGCAGTTCGGCGAGCATCTTGTCGGTCTCGAGGAACGCGTCCTCGTGATAGAACAGAACCTCGCCGTTGCCCACAGCGATCACGTCGTTGTGGAACACGCCCTGATCGATGACGTTGGGGTTCTGTTGCGCGTAGACCACGCCTTCGTCACGCAGACCGTGCAGGCGGGCAACGGCTTGCGAGGCTTCGAGGGTCTGGCGCGCGGGGTATTTCTGCGGCGCCGGGAAACGGTTGTCGAACGCGCTGCGGCCGAACACGAAAAACTCGACGCCGGCTTCACCGTACTCACGGCAGAAGCGCGTGTGGTTGGCCGCACCTTCATCGCCAAACTGTGCCACCGCTGGCAGCGCAGCGTGATGGGCGAAGTGCTGCTGATTGGCGAACATCGCGCCGAGCACGCGACTGGTGGTCGGGTGTTCGATGCTGCGGTGGTATTTGCAATTGAGGTTGGCGGCGGTGAAATGCACGCGGCCGTCGCCGGTGTCGGCGCTCGGGCTGACCGTGGCGGCGTTGGCCACCCACATGCTCGACGCCGAGCAGCTGGCGACCAGCAGCGGCATCGCTTCTTTGGCGGCGCGCTCGATCACCTGCGCATCGGTGCCGCTGAAGCCCAGACGGCGCAGCGCGGCCACGTCGGGACGTTCCTGCGGAGCCAGCACGCCTTGCTGGAAGCCCATGTCCATCAGCGCTTTCATCTTCGCCAGACCTTGCAGCGCCGCTTCCTTCGGATTCGAGGATTGCTGACTGTTGCTCTGCGAGGCGACGTTGCCGTAGGACAGACCACCGTAGTTATGGGTCGGCCCCACTAGACCGTCAAAATTGACTTCATAGGATTTCATCAGCGAGGCTCCACGAGAATCTGTTGTTATAGGCTTCAGGTAACAATTCAGTCAGACCGCGTCGCGGCTATCGCGAGCAGGCTCACTCCTACAGGTTTAGCGGTGGACACATATGCTGTGTACAACACAAATCCTGTAGGAGTGAGCCTGCTCGCGATGGCCGCTACGCCATTTTCACGCCAGGCGTCAGGGCCGATGGCAACACCAGGCTCGGGGTTTCCAGCGATGCCACCGGGTACGCGCAGTAATCCGCTGCGTAATAGGCGCTGGCGCGGTGGTTGCCCGAGGCACCGACGCCGCCGAATGGCGCGCTGCTGGCGGCGCCGGTCAGCTGTTTGTTCCAGTTGACGATGCCGGCGCGGCTTTCCAGCCAGAACTGCTGGTAACGCGCTTCGGAATCCGAGAGCAAACCGGCGGCCAGCCCATAAGCGGTGTTGTTGGCTTCAGTGATCGCCGCAGCGAAATCGGCGTAGCGGATCACTTGCAGCAACGGCCCGAACAGTTCTTCGTCCGGACGCTCAGCGACTGCCGTTACATCGACGATGCCCGGGGTCAGCAAGGCCGACTGCGCCTGCGGCTGAGTCATTTCCAGCAGCGCCACCGCGCCGTTGGCCAGCAGTTGTTCCTGCGCATCCATCAGCGCTTTCGCCGCGCCGAGGGAAATCACCGAACCCATGAACGGCGCCGGTTGCTGATCGAACGCACCGACTTCGATGGTCGCGCTGACTTCCACCAGACGCTTGAGCAGGCTGTCGCCCCACGCGCCTTCTGGCACCAGCAGACGCCGGGCGCAGGTGCAGCGCTGGCCGGCGGAAATGAATGCCGACTGAATGATGGTGTACACCGCCGCATCCAGATCGGCGACCTGATCGACCACCAGCGGGTTGTTGCCGCCCATTTCCAACGCAAGAATCTTGTCCGGGCGACCGGCAAATTGCTGATGCAGATGATTGCCGGTGCGGCTGGAACCGGTGAAGAAGAGACCGTCGATGCCCGGGTTCGCCGCCAGAGCGATACCGGTTTCCCGCGCGCCTTGCAGCAGGTTCAGCACGCCTGCCGGCAGGCCGGCTTCGATCCAGCACTTGACCGTCAGCTCGGCGACTTTCGGTGTCAGTTCGCTAGGCTTGAACAGCACGCTGTTACCGGCCAGCAGCGCTGGCACGATATGACCGTTGGGCAAGTGGCCGGGGAAGTTGTAAGGACCGAACACCGCGACCACGCCGTGGGGCTTGTGGCGCAATACGGCGGTAGCGTCACCCAGGGGGCCGCTCTTCTCGCCGGTACGTTCGCGGTAGCTCTGCACCGAGATGGCGATCTTGTTGACCATGCTCGTCACTTCAGTCGCGGACTCCCACAGCGGCTTGCCGGTTTCTTCACCGATGGTGCGAGCCAGTTCGTCAGCGTGGTTTTTCAGCGACGCGGCGAAAGCCTCGAGCACGCTGATGCGCTCTTCGAGCGTGCGACGTGCCCATTGAGGAAAGGCCTGACGGGCAGCCTGCACTGCCGACTCGACCTGCGCGGCCGTCGCGCCCTCGCCCGCCCACAGCACTTGCTGGGTCACCGGGTTCAGCGACTGAAAGGCTTCGCCCTGACCGGCCAGCCACTCACCTGCGATGTATAGCGAATTCATTATTTCGACTCCCGTGCAGCGGACAGCGCCACGGCGCGAACCTGATCGCCGGCGCTGAGTTGAAGACGTTTTGCGGTCTGCGGATCGACCACCAGGGTGCCCGCTGCCAGACGCGCTGGCGCGGCAGTGATGCGGCAATCCTCGCGCTTGCGGTTGTGGATGATGAAGGGTGTGGCGTCATCACCCGGCGTGCCCACGGCCAACACCAGCGCTTCGCTGTCACGCACTGCGCGGATCTTGCTGGTTTCGCATTCGATGGCCGGGCCGGCGTCGAAGATGTCGACGTAACCCTGGTAGCTGAAGCCTTCGCTCTTGAGCATGGCCAGCGCCGGCTCGGTGTCCGGGTGCACCTGGCCGATGACATTGCGCGCGTCCGGCGAGAGGAAGCAGGTGTAGAGCGGGAATTTCGGCATCAGTTCGGCGATGAACGCCTTGTTGCCGACGCCGGTCAGGTAATCCGCCTGGCTGAATTCCATCTTGAAGAAATGCCGGCCAAGGCTCTCCCAGAACGGCGAACGCCCGGCGTCGTCGGACACGCCGCGCATTTCGGCGATGATCTTGTTGCCGAACAGCTCCGGGAACTCGGCGATGAACAGCATGCGTGCCTTGGACAGCATGCGGCCGTTCAGTCCGTTGCGGTAATCGGCGTGCAGGAACAGCGAGCACAGCTCGGAATTGCCGGTCAGGTCGTTGGCCAGAAACAGCGTCGGAATTTCGCGATAGATGTTCAGCTCTTGCGACGCGCTGACGGTCAGACCGACGCGGAAGTTGTACCAGGGCTCACGCAGGCCGACCGCTCCGGCGATGGCGGAAATGCCCACCACGCGGCCGTCGTCGTCTTCGAGCACGAACAGGTAGTCCGCATCGCCACGCCCGGCTTCGCCGCGAAAGGTCTTCTCGGCCCAGCCGACCCGGTGGGTCAGGCGCTCTTCGTTGGCCGGCAAAGTGGTCAGGCCAGTGCCGGTGCTGCGGGCCAGGTCGATCAGCGCGGATAAATCGCTGCTGCGTACGGGACGAACAATCATGCTATCTCCTCAAACGGGCCGCTCGCGCCACCCGTGAAACTCGCTAAGGCGTTAAACCGCCACCAGGCGCACGCTGGCACCTTCACCGACGCCCAGGGCTTCGGCCGCTTCCATATCCAGCGTCACCGGTTTGCCCGGCGCGTAATCCAACTCGAGCAACACCGCGCGGTAATCCTGCAACTGCGCATTGGCCACCAGGTACTGACGCCCGGCGCCTTTGACCGGCTCGCCGATCTTCACCGGCACCACGCGGCTCTGCGCGATCGAACGGATCCCGGAAACCCGCGCATGCAGGGTCGGGCCGCCGTCGAAGATGTCGATGTAGTGATCGGTCTCGAAGCCTTCGCGCATCAGGATGTCGAAGGTGATCTGCGCCCGCGGGTGCACCTGACCCATCGCCTCTTGCGCGGAGTCCGGCAGCAGCGGCACGTAGATCGGGTAATGCGGCATCAGCTCGGCGAGGAAGGTGCGGCTTTTCAGCCCGCACAGACGCTCGGCTTCGGCGTAGTTGAGGTCGAAGAAGTTGCGCCCGATCGCATCCCAGAACGGCGAGTCGCCATTCTCGTCGCTGTAACCGACGATCTCGGTCACCACCGAATCGGCAAAACGCTCCGGGTGACTGGCGACGAACAGCAGACGGCCACGGGAATTGAGCTCGGCCCACGGCGACCCGACCAGCTCTCGCTGCACGTAGAAACTGGTCAGCAAGCTGTTGCCGGTCAGGTCGTGGCACTGCGAGAGCACGTGGATCTTGTTGTGAATCTTCAGCTCGCGGGAGGCATGCACGAACGTCTCGTTGCGGAAGCTGTAGAACGGCTCGGAGTAACCTGCCGACGCGACGATGGCCGAGCAGCCGACCAGTTTGCCGGTGCTCGAGTCTTCGAGGACGAAGAAGTAACTCTCTTCACCGTTGAAGCTCACTTCGGCGGCGAACGATGCTTCGCTCGCGGCGATCTTGTCGCTCAGACGTTCAACGTCATCCGGCAAGGAAGTGACACCAATCGGGCTGTCCGCAGCCAGACGCTGTACCTCGCCCAGATCAGCCATTTGCGCGGGGCGCATCACCAGCATGGTGTCACTCCTTTCTCTTCAATATTCACAGAAAAAAACACCGGACCTTGTAGGAGTGAGCCTGCTCGCGATAGCAGTCTGTCAGAACCCGATGAGTCGACTGACAAACCGCTATCGCGAGCAGGCTCACTCCTACAATGAACGTGCCCGGTATCAAAAATTGGCTTCGGCACCTGAAAAATTCCAGGCGCCGAAAGGTCCATCATGCTTGCGTCAACTTCGCCGCAGCGCGTTCGAAGCGGTCCAGACCGGCATCGATATCGGCGTCTTCCACCACCAGACTCGGGGCGAAACGGATCACGTCCGGGCCAGCCTGGAGAATCATCAGGCCTTCCTGTTCGGCGGCGTTGAAGATGTCCTTGGCCTTGCCTTTCCAGGCGTCGCTCAGCACGCAACCGATCAGCAGACCGAGACCACGCACCTGGGTGAACAGGCCGTACTTCTCGCCGATCTGTTGCAGGCGGTTCTTGAACTTGTCGTGCTTGGCGTTCACGCCGTTCAACACTTCAGGAGTGTTGATCACGTCGATCACTGCCTCAGCGACAGCGCAGGCCAACGGGTTGCCGCCGTACGTGGTGCCGTGAGTGCCGACCACCAGATGTTTGGCCAGCGCTTCGGTGGTCAGCATCGCCGCGATCGGGAAACCACCGCCCAGGCTCTTGGCGCTGGTGAGGATGTCCGGGGTCACGCCGTAATGCTGGTAGGCGAACAGCTTGCCGCTGCGGCCCATGCCGGTCTGCACTTCGTCGAACACCAGCAGCGCGTTGTTCGCATCGCACAGTTCGCGGGCACCTTGCAGGTATTCAAGCTCGGCCGGCAGCACGCCGCCCTCGCCTTGGATCGGCTCGAGCACGACCGCGCAGGTCTTCTCGGACACCGCGGCTTTCAGCGCGGCCAGGTCGTTGTAGGGAACGTGGGTGATGCCGGTGATTTTCGGGCCGAAACCGTCGGAGTATTTCGACTGACCACCGACGTTGACGGTGAACAGGGTACGGCCGTGGAAGCTGTTCAGCGCGGCGATGATTTCGTATTTCTCCGTGCCGAAACGGTCGAATGCAACGCGACGGGCCAGCTTGAACGCGGCCTCGTTGGCTTCAGCGCCGGAGTTGCAGAAGAACACGCGCTCGGCGAACGTGGCGTCGATCAGCTTGTGGGCCAGGCGCAGGGCCGGCTCGTTGGTGAACACGTTGGAGACGTGCCACAGCTTGTTCGCCTGTTCGGTCAACGCGCCGACCAGCGCCGGGTGCGCGTGGCCCAATACGTTGACGGCAATCCCGCCGGCGAAGTCGATCAGCTCGCGGCCGGCCTGATCCCAGACCCGGGAACCGGCGCCACGCACCGGAATGAAAGCGGCAGGCGCGTAGTTGGGAACCATTACCTGGTCGAAATCGGCGCGTTGTACCGCAGCGTGCTCAACGGACATCGGAGTCTCCTGAAGAGGAACACCCGCCTGGAACTGGCGAGCGATGGGGGGATTGTAAGGACAGTTTGGTGCCCGGCCTTGTCGCCAAGCGACAACTTCTTATAGCGCAAACCCCGGATTTTCCCGGGTTTACGGCAATGCGACATATAGCGTCGCAAAGGCGCAGTTTACCGGGCACGGCCGATTTGCGGGAGGCCGCGCAGAATACCAAGTCAGCCTCGCGAAAGAGATATGAATATGTACCGCACGGCAGGCGCTTGCTGCTGATTTGCTGAGGGTTCTTATCACCGCCAAGGAATGGTCATGCACTTGTCTGATCGACACTCACCGACAACCTCGAGCAAGACGCCCGATCCCCAACATCCGGACGAGCATTATCAACCACTGAAAAACGCGATTCCCCAGTGGCTCGGCAACACCTCCGCCTCCCGGCGCCAGGCACTGAAAAACAGCACTGCGCAAATGCCAGAGACACTCAGGCTCGCTGCCACCGAACAGCACGCTGTGCTGAAAGACCTCACTGCAACAAGTATCACCGCGCACAGCCAGGTGGACAAAAGCCTGGAACATTTGCAGGACGCCGCCGCGTTCGCCGAGCCCTTGCTCAAGGCGGAACTGAAAAAATGCTTCGATCTCGATCTGGACGTCAGAGGCACCTTCGTGCGCCTGTACATCCCCGTGACGACGCCATGGTTTGCCATCAGCACGGGCGCCCGCGTCTGGACGGTATCGTTGCTGGATGCCGCGCTGCATAACTTCGAGGACCGGGAAACGCACGAAAACGCTTTCGAAGCGGCATCGACCTACACCACTGCGCCCTCCCCAGGCGGGCAGTTCGAGCCACTGCCGCAGATCAAGGCCAGACTCAGTATTGCGGCCTTCACCCAACTGTGTCGCCGCCTGGACATCGGTGCGCAGTACAAAGCCAGTCTGGAAAACAATCTCGGTTACTCCGATCCGATGGTCGCGACGGTGTTACGCGGCAAACTGGACGCCAGCGAGAAAGCTGCGATGAAAGCCGCGCTGCAATGGGCGCGGATGAACCGTGACGTATCGGAGAATCACTTTCGTCTGGTCGACGCCATGCTCGACGGCATGACCGGCATTTACATCAACGGTGCACCGGTGCTGCGCCATGACATGACCATGCTTTGTGCGCCGCTTACCGGCATCGTCGTGTTCGCTGCGGATCTGTACGTGACACGCGACGCTGCACGCGTCGTGGCCTATGTACCGAACGACCCCGAGCATCCGTTCAAGGAGTACGCGTCGCCGGCTGAAATGCTCGTCGAGCTGACGCGCCAGTTGCGGTCAACGGAGTACCAGCAGTTCTTCAGCCGCTTCGTCAATCACGAACAACGGGGCTACTTCTTCAGCACACTCAACAGCCGGCTTACCGAAATCAAATGGCACCCGCACGAGCCCGGCAGCGCCCTGCCCGCCTGGCGAGAAGTTCCTGTGGAACGGCCCGATCTGCAGAGCGCGCTCGTGCCGTTCTACGACGACCTGTGGCAGCACTTGCACCAGGCCAAGCTGAACAAGGTCTTCAACGATGCCCGAGTCATCGCCGTCCCGACGGCCTCGGTCGACCAACGCGCGCGCTGGGCGTTCTGGGATTCGGTGGTCAATATCCTTTCCAGCATCGTCCAGACCGCTGCCTTGATCGTCGCGCCGTTCGTGCCGGTGCTGGGCGAGGCGATGATGGCGTACATGGCTTATCAGATGCTCGACGAAACTTTCGAGGGCATCGTCGAGTGGGCACAGGGCCGCAACACCGAAGCCATCGGGCACCTGATGGACACCGTCGATTCGATGATTCAGTTGGGCCTTTTCGCAGTGGGCGGGGCGATTGGCGCGGCCGAATTCCGCAAGGTACTGCCCACAGAGGTCGTGGCGTTCATCGACCGCTTCAAACCGGTGAAACTGGCCAAAGGCGAAACCCGCTACTGGCAGCCCGATCTTGAGCGTTACAGGCACCCGCTGCGTCCGCCAGCCAATTCGCAACCCGACGGACTGGGCCTGCATGCCCATCAGGACAAGCAACTGCTGCCCCTCGACGATGCGCATTTTTCAGTGAAACCCGACGAGATGTCCGGGCAGTACCGCATCGAACATCCCACCCGACCCGACGCCTACCAACCGGTGGTCCGCCATAACGGTGAAGGCGCCTGGCACACGGAGCTCGAGCAACCGCTCGAGTGGGACGGCGAAACCGCACTGCGCCGCATCGGCCCGTCGGTCGAGAGCTTTTCGCCGGCCGAGCGGGAAACCATTCTGCAGGTCAGTGGCGCCAGCGAAGACGTTTTGCGCAAGATGCATGTCAATCGGGAAAAGGTCCCGCCGCTGCTGGCCGACAGCATTCAGCGCTTCAGGATCGACCAGCAGCTGCAGAGGTTCATCGATCAGCTTGCCAGCGAAGCGTCTGAAGATTTCTTGCGTGCCGATCCGGTCACCCAGTTGCAATTGCTTGCCGACCACGGCCGTTGGCCGAGCAACAGCCGACTGCGTCTGATCGATCGACAAGGCGAACTGCTCTGGCAATCCTCCGCAGACGAAAGCCTGCCCCTGACAGAGCTGCAGCAGGATCGCCTGGCCGGTGGCGACCTGCTCAAATCCTTGCTCGCGGTTCTCGATGAAGCGCAGATCAAGGCGTTGCTGGCTGAACCCTTTGCGCTGACGCCATCACTGGACGTTCGCAGCCAGACCCTGCGCAAGCAACTGGTCGGCCTCGCGAAAACCCACAGAAACACATTGTTCGAATCACGCTATCAGGCGCTGCAACCCATCGACGACCCACTGGCACAGCCGCTCCAGGCGCAAGCCCCCGACCTGCCGGTCAGCATCACCCGCGAACTGCTCGATACCGCCACCGGCGGCGAACTGTTACAGCTCGACCAGGGCCAGGTCCCGCCGCGCCAGCAGGAGCTGCTGCAACTGGCCCGCCAGGAAGTGCGCGTCGCCCGCGCCTACGAAGGGCTGCAACTGGGTTCGGTGAGCAATCCCGATTCCGATGCCCTCGCCCTGCATAGCCTCAAACTGTTGCCCGGCTGGAGCGGCGATGTGCGCATCGAAATCCGCGACGGCCGTTACGACGGCCCGGTACTTGACAGCATCGGCCGCGAAGACGCCCCCGAGCAAAAAGTCCTCGTGCGCACCGACGACGGGCGCTATCAACCCTACGATGAGCGCGGCCAGGCACTGCATTCGCTCAGCGATTTCTATTCCGGCCTGCTCCATGCCCTGCCCGACAGCGAGCGCCAGAGTCTCGATCTGCGGATCGATGAGGGACAGGCGCTGAAGGCCGCAATCCGCGAGCGCACGCTGGAACGCAGCGAGCTGCGGGAGGTGCTGGCGGAACATCCGGTCACCCCGCCGAAAATCGATACGTTACGCCTGGTGGGCGCCGAGGGTTACCCACGGCTTTCCCGTGCGATCGCGCTGGAGGACGCCCCACAACGCACCCTTGAAGCAGACATACGGGTCCTCTACCCGAGAATGTCGGATCGCCGGATCCAGCACCTGGCGCGGAGCATGCGCGCCAGTCCGTCCGGCGCTCGCGCGGAACTGGTTCGTTTGCAAGATGATTATCTGCAACTGCAGCACGAGCTGCAGGTCTGGGCCAACGACCCGCCCGCCCGACATCCAGAGACGGGTAGCGTGCTCACGGCAATCGAGCGACGCGCGGACATCCGCAACCGGCGATTGCTCAGGGAACAACTGCTCCAGGGCTGGCGACGTGAGAACGTCATCGGGATCGATCCGCAGGGTGCCGCCGCCTCGGGCCACGCCTTGTTGTTGACCCACGGCATCCTGGGCGACTTGCCTGTGCTGTCGGCCGACTTCAGCCACATCACTCTGCTCGCGATCGACGGCAATGCCACGACCGGTTCTCTCGACAGCTTTCTCCACTCTTTCACGCAACTGCAAAGCCTGGATGCGCGCAATCTCAATCTGCCCAGCCTGCCCCAGGCGCTCGGCTCGATGCCGGCGCTGCGCGAATTGAGATTGCGCAATTGCCGAGTCAGCCTGACCACCACGACCCAATCGGTGCTGGCCTCATTACCGCAACTCACCCTGCTCGATCTGCACGGCAATTCGTTGGGCCTGCCTCCCGATCTGCACGCACTGCCTTCGCTGCGTTACGTCAACTTGTCGAACACCGGCCTCTACGCCGTGCCGGATGACGTACTCGATCATCCGCGATTGATCTCTGCGCAGTTCGACGGCAACCGGATCACGCGCATCCCCGACGGTTTCTTCAACCTGGCCAGTTCTCTGAGCGATGGCTACACCTTTGCTGACAACCCGTTGTCCACTGCATCTCGCGAACGGGTAAAAAGCTTTTACAGCCACACCGGCAAACACTTCGCCGTCCGCCCCAAGTCGCAAGACCTGCGACGCACCATCAACCTGTTCCCCAACCTGGATGCCGAGCAGGCCACTCAGGTGTTGTACCGGCTACCCGGCACTTGGGCCGACGCCCGCGCCCAGTTGTCACGTTGGGAGACGGAGCTGAGCCAGATGAACGTCGAACTGGATCAATGGATCGCTCAGGCTTCCATCGCTCCACCTGAATCCGGCACGTCGACGACGTTTGAAGAAGACCCCCGCGAAATCAATGCCAGGCGTTCCTTTGCCCGGCAACTCAAGTTGTTCTGGCGCAGCCGGACCGCGTTCGGCCGCGCTGATGAGCTGAGGGCAAATGCCGAGTTCAGCGGCACCATGCCGGTACTCAGCGCCAATTTCGACCACGTTTCGCGATTGAACCTGATCGGCAACAGGAACCTCTCCGCCATCGCGCCATTCCTGGAACGTTTCCCCAACCTGACTACCCTGCGCCTGGACGGCTTCGACCTGGACACAACCACACTGGCGGGAGTCAGCCTGCCCGGCCTGAGCGAGCTGGAGCTGAAGAACTGCGGCGTGATCCTGACCGCGGAAAACCAGGCTGCGCTGGTGTCGCTGAACAACCTGCGCAGGCTGGACCTGAGCGACAACCCGCTGGGGACATTTCCCGACCTGAACCTGCTGCCGGAACTGAGGTATATCGACCTGTCCAACAGCGGTCTTACCGTGGTGCCCGACGGGTTGGCCAGCCACCCGAATCAGCCCATTGCAGTGCTGACCGGCAACCGCATCACCGACCTTCCCGATGCCCTGTTCGACATTCCGGCAACTCGCAGCGACGGCATTTATCTTTCCGACAATCCGCTCTCGGCCGCAGCGCGGGACAAGATCAAAGCCTATTACCGCCTTTATCAAAACGACTTTGAAGTGCCCGCCGACGGCCAGGACATTGCCCTCGCCCGCCAACTGTTTCCCGACCTCGACCAGCAACAGGCCAGCGATATGATTTACGACCTGCCCGGCACCCTGGCGGACAGCCGTATCCAGCTTGATCAATGGCATGCAGAGCTGGAACAGATGCAGCTCGATCTCGCGCAGTGGACAGAGCAGATCACAGCCACCCATCCGGTTACCGGGCAGTTGCTGTCCGCCGCTGAATTACAGGCGCAGACAACTGCGCGAACCGCGTTCAAACAGGCCCTCGAGGCGTTATGGCGACAGCGGTCGAGCGAGACTGCAGCGCGAAGCGGTTTCTTTTCGGCCGACCTGAAATTCTTTGGCGACATGCCCCGGCTGACCGCGGATTTCAGCCACGTTGAAAGCCTGAAGCTGAGCGGAAACGCTGCAATCAGCAACATCGGGACGTTCGTCGAACAATTCCCCAACCTCCAGGCTCTGGAACTGAAAGCCATCGCCCTGAAGGAAATCCCGGCTTTCGTGGCAGGCCTGCGGACGCTCAAGGAACTGCGCCTGCGTTACTGCGCCGTCACGCTCACGAGCGCCGGACAGGATGTACTCGATTCCTTGCCTACCCTCAAGCTTGTGGATCTGAGCGATAACCCGTTGGCCATGGCACCCGATCTGCGCGGCATGCAGGCGCTGGGGGATATCTTCCTGATGAATACCGGCCTGACTGCCCTGCCTGAAGGGATCATCGACCACCCGACACTGCAGAGCGCATACCTCAACGACAACCACATGACTGAACTGCCGGTGGCTTTGTTCACGGCCAGCCCACAGCGTGCCGATGGCATACATCTGACCGGCAATCCGCTGTCCCTCAATGCGCGCGAGCGGATCAAGGCCTACCACGCAGTGCACGGTCGCAACTTCCGGGTCAGGCCCGCGACGGCGGATATAACCCTGGCGCGCCGGCTGTTTCCGTTGCTGGACGACGCTGCAGCCAGCGACATGATTTACCGACTCCCCGGTACGTTGCAGGCCGGTACGGCGCAACTGATCCGCTGGGAAGCGGAAATCGCCCGCATGATCAGTGACCTCAACACCTGGCGCGAGCAAGTGCCCGTCAGCAACCCTGCTACAGGACAACCGTGGACGGCCGAAGCGCGGGCGGCGCAACTTGTCGCCAGGCAACAGTTCGGTGAGCGCCTCGAAGAGCTTTGGCGCGGCCGACGCACGCGGGACCTGGCGTTACGCCTGGACAGGTTCGAAACGGAGGCGAAATTTGCCGGCGAATTACCGCAGTTGAGCGCAGATTTCAGCCACATCACTCATCTGCAGATCGCGGGCGATGGCGGCTCAGGCGTTCCGGACGGTTTCCTCACAAGCTTCAGCGGCTTGAATGGACTGGAACTCAAAGGCTGCAACCTGGGCCGGATGCCGCAGGCGCTGGAGAGCATGCGGTCGCTTGAAACGCTGATGTTGAGCCGCTGCGAGATCACGCTTGATGCGGCCGGGCAAGCGACGTTGTCCACGCTTGTCCGCTTGAAGGCACTGGACCTGTTCGGCAATCCTTTACAGACCACCCCCGATGTATCGGCGCTGACGGACCTCAGGTTCCTCGACCTGATAAGAACCGGCATCGACGCAGTGCCTGCAGGGCTTGAGCAACTGCCGCAGCTGGGCGCCGCATTATTGAACGACAACAACATT
Source organism: Pseudomonas sp. NDM (assembly GCF_003105095.1). NCBI lineage: Bacteria > Pseudomonadati > Pseudomonadota > Gammaproteobacteria > Pseudomonadales > Pseudomonadaceae > Pseudomonas > Pseudomonas sp. NDM. The sequence continues at coordinate 44,316 of NZ_QETJ01000009.1, forward strand.
ACCGAGTTGCCGAGTGACCTGGTTCCCTACACCGGTAATGGCGTGGATATCGGCGCCAATCCGCTGTCGGCGGCGTCGAGAGAACGCATCAAAGCGACCTTTCAGATCACGGGGGACAATCTGGGCGTGTGGGGCGAATCAGCTGACTTGAGCCTGATTCAGTCGCTGTACCCCTCGTTAACCGCTTTCGAAGCCAACGACCTGCTGTATCGTCTGCCCGGCACGCTGGCCGACGGTCGCGTCGAGCTGATGCGCCGACAGACCGAAATAACCCGATTGCTGACGCGCCTTGATACCTGGAGCAACGAGACTGCGCACGACCCGGTGCTCCGCACGCCCCTGAAAGGAGAAGCCGCGCGCCGGGAATCGGCCCGCCGTAAACGCTTCAAGGAAAATCTGGAAGCACGTCTGCGGCGCTATCCGAAATCGCCAGGGGACAACGCGTTCGTCTGTGATTTGTCGTTCACTGGAGAGCTGCCGCCATTGGCCGGACGCTTCGACTACATCGAACATCTGGGGCTGACCAGCACGGCCGCTTCGCCGCCGGGCGTCAATCGGTTGGTGGAGCTGTTTCCGAAGCTGCGCGGGGTCGACATTCGCAATTATCCGCTGAGGGAAATCCCGCCTGCGATTCTCGGGCTCGATTCACTGGCGAACCTGAGCTTGCCAGACTGCCGCATCACGCTGCCACGGCAAACCGCAGACGCCATCGCCGGGATGAACAACCTTCTTTCCCTGGACCTGGGCGACAACCCGCTGGGCAACGTGCCCGACCTGAGCAGACTGGTCAATCTGCGGGTATTGCGTCTGAACAATATCGGGCTGAGCGAAACGCCCAAAGGGCTGTTCGATTTGCCCGGGCTTGAGTCGGTGAACCTGGCCGATAACGTCATCAGCGAGCTGCCGAGTCAGTTTCCTTCCAGTCCCGGCGAGGTGGCGACGCATTACAACTTCAGCGGCAATCCCTTGAACCCACAGAGTCAACTGCGTCTTGAGACCTACAACGCCGCTCGGCAAATGCGTCTGTTTGAAGAACAGGCAAGCCAGATCGACCTGAATACACCGCTCGATGGCAGCGACGAGTCGGAGATCTCCATCGGTGTGGAGTTCAACCGCAACAACTGAACCGCGATCAGCCACGCTCCGGTGGCATTGACGACAATTCGAACGGGCTGCTGCTGCGCCGCTGGTTGCGATCTTCCCGCGGCGTGGCACCGAAGAAGTTGCGGTAGGCGCTGGAGAAATGCGGCCCCGAGGAGAAGCCGCACGAGAGGCCAATCTGGATGATCGACTTGCTGGTCTGCATCAACATCTGCCGGGCCTTGTTCAAACGCAGCTCGAGGTAGTACTGGCTCGGCACGCGGTTGAGGTATTGCTTGAAGATCCGCTCCAGTTGCCGACGGGATACGCACACGTGCTGGGCGATTTCGTCGGTGGTCAGCGGCTCTTCGATGTTGGCTTCCATCAGCAACACCGCTTGGGTCAGTTTCGGATGGCTGGAGCCGAGGCGATTCTGCAATGGAATGCGCTGACGCTCACCGCCCTCGCGGATGCGCTCGACTACCAGTTCTTCCGAGACTGCGCCGGCGAGTTCGGCGCCGTGATCACGAGCGAGCACCGCCAGCAACAGATCGAGCACGGACATGCCGCCGCACGCGGTCAGGCGATCGCGATCCCAGTCGAACAAGTGGCTGGTGGCGATGACCTTGGGGAAGCGCTCAGCGAAATCGTCCTGCCAGCGCCAGTGCACGGCGGCGCGATACCCGTCGAGCAACCCGAGCTGGGCCAGCGGATAGACACCGGCCGACAGACCACCGATCACGCAACCGGCGCGCACCACTTGCTTGAGCGCGCTGCTCAGCGCCGGCGCCAGGGTAGTCGGCGGCTCGTCAGCGAGCAGAAAGAGTTTCTGGAAGTTTTCAAGCTTGCCGGCCCAGGGTTCACCGGGCAATTGCCAGGCACCTTCGGCAGGCGGCTCGGCCTGCAGGAACGACAGTTCGTAAACCACATCCGGGTGCACCCGCTGCGCAACACGCAAGGCCTCCTCCGCCAGCGCCAGCGTCAAGGCTTTAGTGCTGGGCCAAATCAGGAAACCTATTCGATGGGCAGTCATGGGCGGGCAATCCGAAACGAACAACGGTGATGAAGGCATGGGCCAATGCTAGCCCGGAAATGAACACAAATCCTGAGTCCGACGCAGATCCCTGTAGGAGCTGCCGAAGGCTGCGATCTTTTGATTTTCGAAAACAGGATCAAAAGATCGCAGCCTCGTTGCACTCGTCAGCTCCTACAGGGGACCTGAGCCAGCCAGAAGATCGCGAAGCATGACCTAATCGGGTGCACAACGGCAGCGCTGATTTATTTCAGGCTACCCGACAGGAACTGCTGCAAACGCTCCGACTGCGGGTTGACCAGCACTTCGCGCGGGTTGCCGCTTTCTTCGACGACGCCTTTGTGCAGGAATACCAACTGGTTCGACACTTCACGGGCGAAGCCCATTTCGTGGGTCACGACGACCATGGTGCGGCCTTCCTGCGCCAGCGCCTGCATGACTTTCAGCACGTCGCCGACCAGTTCCGGGTCGAGGGCCGAGGTCGGTTCGTCGAACAGCATCACTTCCGGCTCCATCGCCAGCGCCCGGGCGATCGCCACGCGCTGCTGCTCGCCGCCGGACATGTGCCCCGGGAACGCGTCTTTGCGATGGGCCACGCCGACCTTGTTCAGGTAGTGCTCGGCTTTCTCGCGGGCTTCGGCTTTGGACACACCGAGCACATGCACCGGCGCTTCCATGATGTTTTCCAGCGCAGTCATGTGCGACCACAGGTTGAAGTGCTGGAACACCATCGACAGGCGCGAACGCATGCGCTGCAGCTGCTTCGGGTCAGCGGCTTTCAGCGCGCCGTCCTTGTTCGCCACCAGTTTCAGCTCTTCGTTGTTGAGCAGGATCCTGCCGGCGTGCGGCTGCTCGAGCAGGTTGATGCAGCGCAGGAAAGTACTTTTGCCGGAGCCACTGGAGCCGATGATGCTGATCACATCGCCGGCGGCGGCTTTCAGGGACACGCCCTTGAGCACTTCGTGACTGCCATAGCGTTTATGCAGGTCTTGGACTTCAAGTTTGTACATGCGGTCGGTTCTCACAAAAACAGTCAGTCAGTCGTTGAGCAAGCGCCCGTGACGCAGCGCTTCGCGCCCCGCCACCTTGGCCAGCCAGAAACCGGGTTGGGCATAGCGCAGCCGTTCAATGGCAAACAGCACCCCGGACGTACCAGCACTTACCGTGCTGACCCGATCGGACACAGGGTCGATCACTTGAAAAATCTCGTCGCCCGCCTCGACCCATTCGCCGGGCCTGCGGGAAAAACTCACCACACCGGGGTGCGGCGCAAACAACAATTCGGTGCCTTCGAAGGGCATGCCTTCGCAGGGTTCAAACGCCGGGGTCGGCCACTCGCCAGTGATCAGGCCTTGCTCGGCCAGAAACGCCAGAATGCCTTCGGCGTAAGCCTCGGCTTCGACACGACCGGTGTCGGCCTGCCCGCCCAGCTCGATGGTCGTCGCCAGACAGGCCAGCGGAATCTGCGCATCGGGGAACTGCCGCGACAGGCGCAGCCACGGTAGCGAGCACGCCTCGTCGAAGGAGCTGCCACCGGAATCTTCCGCGAGCAAACCGACCTTGACGTTCAGATGCGCCGACAGTGAACGCCACTGCGGCCAGTGCTGCGGCAGCGCGTACATGTGCAGCGCGGCTTCGGCGTCGCAGTGTAAATCCAGCACCACGTCGGCGGTGCAGGCGTGGCTGAGCAACACCCGCTGCATGCCTTGCAACTGGCTGCTCGCCTCAGGCAGCGCGGCCAGGTGATCGGCCATGGCCTGACGGATCAGCCGCACGTTGGCATGCGGATCATCACCGAGCCTGTCGCCCAGCGCGGCCGCGACCGGCGCGCTCAGCTCGACGAAATCGCGGTTGAAATTCTTGCCGCTGCCCGCCTCGAAACGGCCCTGGAAATTACCTTGCAGTAATTGCCCCAGCCCGAGTGGATTGGCCACCGGCACCAGCTCGATCACACCGTTGAGCAAGCCCTGGGTTTCGAGTTCGCCCAGGCGTTTTTTCAGCTCCCAGGCAGTGCGCATGCCCGGTAATTCATCAGCATGCAGGCTGGCCTGAATGTAGGCCTTGCGCTCGCCGCTACCAAACCGGAAAACCGACACCTTGCGCTCGCTGCCCAGATGGCTCCATGGCAATACGTGATCGATGCGTTGCATATCAGTGCTTCCGTGGCGCGAGGTAGCTCAACCAGCGACGCTCGGCCAGTTTGAACAGCTTGACCAGGATGAAGGTCAGGCACAGGTAGAACACGCCGGCGGTGATGTACGCCTCGAACGGCAGGTAGAACTGCGCGTTGACGGTACGCGCCGCGCCGGTGATGTCGATCAGGGTCACGATCGACGCCAGACTGGTGGTCTGCAGCATCATGATCACTTCGTTGCTGTACTGCGGCAGCGCCCGGCGCAGGGCCGACGGCAGCAGAATGCGCTTGTACAGTTTGAAGCGCGACATGCCCATGGCCTTGGCCGCTTCGATCTCACCATTCGGCGTGGCCTTGAGGCTGCCGGCGATGATCTCTGCGGTGTAGGCGCTGGTGTTGATCGCAAAGGCCAGGCAGGCGCAGAACGTCGCGCTCGACAGCCATGGCCACAAGAAGCTTTCGCGCACCGCTTCAAACTGGGCCAGACCGTAGTAGATCAGGAACAGCTGCACCAGCATCGGCGTGCCACGAATCACGTAGGTGTACAGCCACGCCGCGCCATTGATCAGCGGGTTTTTCGAGACGCGCATCAGCCCCAGCGGCAACGCCGCGAGCAAGCCGAAGAACAGCGACAGCGCAAGCAGTTTGAGGGTGGTCAGCAGGCCGCCGAAGTACAGCGGCAGCGCCTCCCAAATGACGTTGTAGTCGAAGATCATAGATCAGCCGCCCTTACGCCTACCGAGTAGCGCTTCTCAAGGTGACGCAATGCCAGCAACGAAACACTGGTGATCACCAGGTACATCGCCGCCACTGCGAGGAAGAAGGTGAAAGGCTCACGCGTGGCATCCGCCGCCTGCTTGGCCTTGAACATCATGTCTTGCAGACCGACCACGGAAATCAGCGCGGTGGCCTTGGTCAGTACCAGCCAGTTGTTGGTAAAGCCCGGGATGGCCAGACGAATCATCTGCGGCACCATCACCCGGAAGAACACCTGAAAACTGCTCATGCCGTAGGCCATGCCCGCTTCGGCCTGGCCTTTGGGGATCGCCATGAACGCGCCACGGAAGGTTTCCGACAGGTACGCACCGAAGATGAAACCGAGGGTGCCGATACCGGCGGCCAGCGGGTTCAGGTCGATGTAGTCGTCATAGCCGAGCATTGGCGCCACGCGGTTGAGCAGGTCCTGACCGCCGTAAAAGATCAGCAGGATCAGCACCAGGTCGGGAATCCCGCGGATCACCGTCGAATACAGGTCGCCCAGCCACGCCAGCCAGCGCACCGGCGACAGGCGCAACGCAACACCGATCAGCCCGAGAACGATGGCCAGAGCCATGGACGACAAGGCGAGCTGAAGCGTCAGCCATGCGCCATCGAGGATGACAGCCCCGTAGCCTTTCAACATGATTCAGGTCCTCGAAAGTTGGGATGAAAAAATGGCGCAAACCGCAGAGATTCTGTTGCTTGCGCCATTTCGGACTTGTCGCAGAGACGTCTTACTTGCCGTAGATATCGAAGGCGAAGTACTTGTCCTGGATTGCTTTGTATTTGCCGTTTTCGCGGATGGCCGCGATGGCAGTGTTGATCTTGTCTTTCAGGGCGTCGCCCTTGCGCACCGCGATACCTACGCCGTCGCCGAAGTATTTGACGTCGGTGAAGGCCGGGCCGACGAACGCGAAGCCCTTGCCAGCGTCGGTTTTCAGGAAACCGTCGTCGAGGAGGGTTGCGTCAGCCACGGTACCGTCGAGACGACCGGCGGCCACGTCGAGGTAGATTTCGTTCTGCGAGCCGTACGGCTTGATCTCGGCGCCCAGTGGAGCGAGAACCTCGCGGGCGAAACGCTCGTGGATCGAACCACGCTGTACGCCGATGTTCTTGCCCTTCAGCTCAGCCAGGTTTTCGCTGACCTGAGTGCCGGCCTTCATGACCAGACGCGCCGGGGTGTTGTAGTACTTGTTGGTGAAGTCGACCGACTTCTTGCGGTCTTCGGTGATCGACATCGACGACAGGATCGCGTCGATCTTGCGCACTTTCAGCGCCGGGATCAGACCGTCGAACTCTTGCTCGACCCACACGCACTTGACCTTCATTTCTTCGCACAGCGCATTGCCGATGTCGTAGTCGAAACCGACGATGCTGCCGTCCGGAGCTTTCGAGGCGAATGGAGGGTAAGCCGCTTCGATGCCGATCTTCACAGGTTTTTCGTCAGCGACGGCATTCAACGACAGCACGGACAGTGCCAGGGCGCCAAGCAGCACAAGTTTCTTCATCTTGGGACTCCATCGGTAAAGGGCAAAAACGGCAGAGTGAGCGACAGCCCAATATGCGAATGGGTGAATCGGAAATCGGTTGCGCATCGGCGGAAATTTCCCGTTGAAACCGCAGGTGATTTCAACATCAGCCACGATGAGCGAGTGATCGGCATTCTAACGACAGGCCCGAAGCCGATATTTCTTCAATGCGACAACTAATTACAGATGCACCGAGAAAGCCGTTTGAGCTCATTGACAGCCCTGCAATTTCATGCAAGAGCGAAAGACAGTGAACCGATACATATTGCAAGTTGCGGGCCCATTATTCGCAAACCCTTCTAATCCGGCAAGCGCAGCGTTGTGTCTTATTTTTCACTGGTGGCTGCGAGGCTCTGAAACGGGGCATGACGTTTCCCTTCGCCCCGGTTTGGCGCAGGGGGTTACACATTGGGTTGTGACGGGTAACAGAAGCAAGGGTCCTGCGGCGCAGATCGATAATTATTGGTTGGGGTGTTGCGGTTTCCTACAGCTGACTACTGCGGTGTCTGACAGATCGCCTTCGCGAGCAGGCTCACTCCTACAGTGACTGCATTCCAACTGAAGAAACCCAATCCCCTGTAGGAGTGAGCCTGCTCGCGATGAGGCCAGCTCATACACCACAAACCTCACAGACATAAAAAAGCCCCATCCAGCATCACCGGACAGGGCTCTTTGTACAGCTACGGCCTACGCCACATTCATGGTCTTGTGCGTATCAATCAAATGCTGCACCACACCCGGATCCGCCAGGGTCGAGATATCCCCCAACCCGTCGTATTCCGCCGTGGCGATCTTGCGCAGAATCCGGCGCATGATCTTGCCCGAACGGGTTTTCGGCAGCCCCGGCGCCCACTGGATCACGTCCGGCGAAGCAATCGGGCCGATCTCCTTGCGCACCCAGTTCTTCAGCTCCAGACGCAACTGCTCGGTCGGCTCCTCGCCATTCTTCAAGGTTACATAGACATAAATGCCCTGCCCCTTGATGTCATGCGGCACACCCACCACCGCCGCTTCAGCGACTTTCGGATGCGCAACCATCGCGCTCTCGATCTCGGCCGTGCCCATGCGGTGGCCGGACACGTTGAGCACGTCGTCCACGCGCCCGGTGATCCAGTAGTAACCATCGGCGTCACGACGCGCGCCGTCACCGGTGAAGTACATGCCGCGGAAAGTCTTGAAGTAGGTATCGACAAAGCGGTCGTGATCGCCGTACAGCGTGCGCGCCTGGCCTGGCCACGAATCGAGAATCACCAGATTGCCTTCGGCCTCGCCCTCGATGATGTTGCCGAGGTTGTCGACCAGCGCCGGCACCACGCCGAAGAACGGACGCGCCGCCGAACCCGGTTTCAGCGCATGAGCCCCCGGCAGCGGGCTCATCATGTTGCCGCCGGTCTCGGTCTGCCACCAAGTATCGACGATCGGGCAACGGGACTTGCCGACATTCTTGTAGTACCAGTCCCAGGCTTCCGGGTTGATCGGCTCGCCCACCGAGCCGAGCAGACGCAGGCTGCTGCCATCGGCGCCTTCTACCGCGGCCTGACCCGAAGCCATCATCGCGCGGATCGCGGTCGGCGCGGTGTAGAGAATGTTGACCTTGTGCTTGTCGATGATCTTCGCCACCCGGGTGATGTCCGGGTAATTCGGCACACCCTCGAACAGCACGGTGGTCGCGCCATTGGCCAGCGGGCCGTAGACGATGTAACTGTGGCCGGTGACCCAGCCGACGTCGGCGGTGCACCAGTAGATTTCGCCCGGGCGGTAGTCGAACACGCGCTCGTGGGTCATCGCCGCATAGAGCAGATAACCGCCGGTGGTGTGCTGCACGCCCTTCGGCTTGCCGGTGGAGCCGGAGGTATAAAGGATGAACAGCGCTTCTTCGGCGCCCATCTCTTTCGGCGCGCAAACGGTGCCCGCGACTTTCATCAGATCTTCGTACCAGATGTCGCGATGCTGGTTCCACTTGATGTCGCCACCGGTGCGCTTGCAGACGATGACTTTCTGGATGCTGCTGGTTTCCGGGTTGGTCAGGGCGTCGTCGACGTTGGCCTTGAGGGAAATCTTCTTGCCGGCGCGGATACCCTCGTCAGCGGTGATCACCACCTTCGATTTGCAGTCGATGATGCGACCGGCCAGGGCTTCCGGCGAGAAACCACCGAACACCACCGAGTGAATCGCGCCGATCCGGGTGCAGGCCAGCATGGCGACCACGGCTTCGGGGATCATCGGCATGTAAATGGTCACCACGTCGCCACGGTGCACATCCTGACCACGCAGGGCGTTGGCCAGTTTGCACACTTGCTCGTGCAGTTCGCGGTAGGTGATGTTGCGGCTTTCGGAAGGATCGTCACCTTCCCAGATGATCGCAATTTGATCGCCGCGCTCGGCCAGATGACGGTCGAGGCAGTTGTAGGAAACGTTCAGGGTGCCGTCGGCAAACCACTTGATGTCGACATGGTGATCGTCGAACGAGGTCTGTTTCACCGTGGTGAAGGGCTTGATCCAGTCCAGACGCTGGGCTTGCTCGCGCCAGAAGCCGTCAGGGTTGACGACCGACTGCTGGTACATGGCTTTGTAGGTCGCCTCGTCAGTCAGCGTGTTTGCCAGAACCTCGGGACGAACGGGATACAGAGAAGCCGCACTCATCTTTCCTACCTCGGTGTAATAGTTGTTTTTGTATGACCCCGTTGTAGCCGGGTGGGCCCCATAGAACCATTCGACGATGGTTGTAGGAGCTGCCGCAGGCTGCGATCTTTTGATCTCCAAAGCAAGATCAATAGATCGCAGCCTCGTTGCACTCGACAGCTCCTACAACGGCCGTGCGGGGGATTGTTACCAAATATGCCAAAAGTGTTTATCAAAACCCGGTCTGTTTACCCCGCGCCCGACTCCCTAAAATTGACCTCGCCAACAAGGCAACCGCGATTAACAACGTTACAGCCCCCACGAAGGCCGTTAATCCAGCTCTCCAAGTAACGCATCAAATACCCAAGCTCCACACGCAACCCTAAAAAGGTTGCGTGACCCCACTCGACCTCAAAAAGGTGAATTAGAAATGAAAGCTTTATTGGTTCTGGCCCTCAGCAGTCTGTGCGCAACCGCCATGGCAAACGAGGGTCCGACTGATGTCGCACAGCAACAACCGGTTATCGAGGAATACACCTACTCCACACACCTGGACATCGCCAAAGTTGTATCGATGAGCGAAATTCCAAATGTCTGCGAAGTAGTACCGGCAAAAATGGAATACGACGACTCCAAAGGCCAACGCCACATCCTGCGCTACAGCATCATGGGCAACGGCTGCACGAACTGAATCAGACTGCACCGAATCGGATCGCTCAGCGCTACATTGAGGGTCGATTCCAGCCCGGCTTCGGTCGGGCTCAGTTGTGTCTGGAGACGCCCAGAAGGGTTGCAAAACACAAGATATAGTGAAAACCGTATTTTTCTGGCTATTTTTTAAACAGAAAACCATCTGCCAAAAATTTAACGAAAAAAAATCTGCAGGCGCTGAATCCGCGCAAAGCCCTGTAATCCCTCGGTCGGATCGAAATCCACCCCCTCCTCGGCCTCGCCATGAGCCGATTCGCCGCACCACGCCGGTAAAAATTTCCCTATAATGCCGCCCCATACGGGTCAGCAATATTCCCTTACAGGGAGCAAAAGCCATTCTGAAGCCCCGCAACAGTGCCAGACGCTGATTGCGCCCATCAGAGGCTCTCGGAACCCGTCAAAATTTCTGTTTATTTGCCTGCGTGCAGCGCTGCAAAAAACGACATCCAACGCGGCTTTGGCCGTGTGAAAAACCAACCCTTCAGGTTTCACACGGGCACAAGCCCTCACGCAGGAGACGACACGTCATGCTGAGCTGGGACGAATTCGATAAAGAAGACGGTGAAGTCGCAACCGTGAAAGGCGCCAACGCCGGCCACGCAAGCGAAGCCAACATGGACCGCCTCGACAACGCCGGCGGCGCCGCGGCGCTCGAAGCCCGCGCCGTGACCGCCGACGACTCGGCCGCCGTGGCCCGCGCCAAGGCTGCACTGAACTCCCTCGACGTCGCCGAAGGGCTCGCCGAACTCGAAGGCGCCTCCGCCCGTGTCGCCGTTGACGAAAAGCGCATGATCAACTGCCGCGCCGACCTCAACCAACTCGTGCCATTCAAGTACGACTGGGCCTGGCAGAAGTACCTGGACGGTTGCGCAAACCACTGGATGCCGCAAGAAGTCAACATGACCGCCGACATCGCCCTCTGGAAAAACCCGGAAGGCCTGACCGACGACGAGCGCCGCATCGTCATGCGCAACCTCGGCTTCTTCTCCACCGCCGACTCCCTGGTTGCCAACAACCTGGTCCTGGCCGTGTACCGCCTGATCACCAACCCGGAATGCCGCCAGTACATCCTGCGCCAGGCTTTCGAAGAAGCGATCCACACCCACGCCTACCAGTACTGCATCGAATCGCTGGCCATGGATGAAGGCGAAATCTTCAACATGTACCACGAGATCCCATCAGTCGCGAAGAAAGCAGCCTGGGGCCTGAAGTACACCCGTTCGATCTCCGATCCGAAGTTCGAAACCGGCACCCCGGAAACCGACAAAGAGTTGCTGCGCAACCTGATCGCCTACTACTGCGTTCTGGAAGGCATCTTCTTCTACTGCGGCTTCACCCAGATCCTCTCGATGGGCCGTCGCAACAAAATGACCGGCGTCGCCGAGCAGTTCCAGTACATCCTGCGCGACGAATCCATGCACCTGAACTTCGGCATCGACGTGATCAACCAGATCAAAATCGAAAACCCACATTTGTGGGATGCCGAGATGAAAGAAGAAGCGACCCAGATGATCCTGCAGGGTACGCAGCTGGAGATCGAATACGCACGGGATACCATGCCTCGTGGGGTGTTGGGTATGAATGCGGCGATGATGGAGGACTACCTGAAGTTCATCGCAAACCGTCGTTTGAGCCAGATTGGTTTGAAGGAAGAGTACCCGGGGACTACGAATCCGTTCCCTTGGATGAGCGAGATTATGGACTTGAAGAAAGAGAAGAATTTCTTTGAGACTCGCGTGATCGAATACCAAACTGGTGGTGCGCTTAGCTGGGACTAATAGTCTAGCTTGGTGCGATTTGACGATTGCGGTTTGAGTCGGCGAATCGAGAAAGCAAAAAGCCCCGATCTGATCGGGGCTTTTTTATGGGCGATGGGTAATCTTTTTACGCCTACGTCACAACGTTCAATCTCCTACATCACTTACAGTCGCGTCCCATTGAAGCGTGCTGCGAGCACTACTAAGCTCTGTGGCAGGTGCCTAAGAAACGCCCAACGTAGAAAGCTTGGTCAGTGACACAGACGCGTAATTCGTCGGTGACAACTGCTCTGCTCGTTGGGATTTCTTAAGTCCGCTCTACGTTGGGGTCAGGCCCTCCCAAAATCTAAAACGTAGAGGTCATAAATATGTCTGATCCATGTTCGGTAACCGTCTTCTCTCGCCACAATCTTTCTCTGCACGCCCTTCTAATCGAGAACCAGCCATGGTTCTCCGCCCGCGATGTCGGCCGCTTGATGGGTTTCCATCTGAATGATCGGGTGGTCAACAAGCTAGATAGCGACCAGCGCCGCGTCATGTGGATTGAGTACTTTCGAGAACCTGAACAGCAACTGATGCTCAGTGAATCTGGGGTGTATGCGCTGTTGGTGTATCACTACGTACCGGGGAATCGGTTGTTGCGGGAGTGGCTGACCAACGAGGTAGTGCCAACCTTGCGCGATGGGCAGGATTCAGGAGATTCAAATCGGCCGATGCTGAGTTTGTTGGATTGGCCGGAGATGTCTTTGAGTTTGCTGCATTGGCAAGATGAGGGCTGGATTCGGCTTCGGGATATGCCTTACCTGTTGCACGGTCAGAAGCCACCACGAGCCTCTCTAGAGAAACCCTGGTGGCGAAGGGTTAGGCACATGTTTCAGTCTTCGAAGCACTCGATGGGCTAGGGATTAGTTTGTAGGAATGCGCGAGATTCGTCGCTTTTTTATGTAGGAATTTTCGTAGACAGCAGTAATGGCCACTCAGTATCGTCCGAGGGTTTTCAACCCTCGGCGATTTTATGAGCGACAAGAAAAAAGATACTGACTGGACTGTGGCTGAGATTGAGGCAGCGGTTGATGCCTACCTGAAAATGTTTGAGCTTGAGCGAATCGGCCAAAAATTTAACAAAGCACATGAGAATCGCGTGATGCGTGCATCTGCGTTGCGCAACCGTACTGAAGGCTCAGTCGAATTCCGCATGCAGAACATCTCTGCCGTTTTATTGAGAATGCATAGGGAATACATCAAAGGGTACAAGCCAGCCAGAAACGTTGGGGCCAACGTTGAGCCAGCCATCCGAGCAGTGTTGATTGCCAAAGGGGTCACGCTTGGGGATCCAACGGTTGCGACTGCGGATGAAGAAGCACTAGAGCAGAGAGCTCTGGCGCTAGAGAAACTGCCTCTTGAAGATGAACCTGCTGGGATTGTGAAGCCGATGCGCGCTCCCGCCCAGAGCACTGCATTTATACGTGACCCGAAGGTTAGAGCCTGGGTTCGTCAGAAAGCCAAAGGGATATGTGAAGGGTGCGGTGAACCGGCGCCATTCACTAAAAATGACTCGCCTTACCTTGAAGTTCATCACGTGAAGCATTTGGCGAATAAGGGATCTGATCGAATCAGCAACGCTGTAGCACTTTGTCCGAACTGTCATCGGCGCTGCCATCACTCGAATGACAGCAAAGAGTTCACCGAGTCGCTTTATGACAGGGTTAAACGGTTGAAGCGTGAGTAACTGAGCCAAAATTCCGTGACGAGGGAGCTTGCTCCCGCTCGACTGCGCAGCAGTCGCCAGGCTCATAGTTCAATCTGTCTAACCCATCGCATTTGCCAGTTTTGGGACTGCTTCGCAGCCCAGCGGGAGCAAGCTCCCTCGCCACAGGGGGATATGTGGCCTGCAATTGCGGTGTGATTATCGAAATCTGGTTGGTGCCGAGAATCGCCAGCAGGCTAGCTCCCACAGGTTTTGCATCATCCTGAAAACAATCAGTGCAACCCGCCCCGCCTCCCGCTATTAATACCCCTCCCCCACTCAAGGATCCTCGCCCCACCATGAAATTCGATCTCGCCTACTGCCTCAGCCTCGACGACAAGTTGTCGATCTATGATGTTCGCGATCTCAATTTCGATGAGACGGTGGCGTTTGACTCGGCGAAGGAACACTTCCAGTGCCCCAACGATGCCTGTCGTTCGGCGTTCGAGGCTTCCAACGAGTTGGGTACGTTCAACGCCAAGAACGTGAACTACGTGCGCACGCCGCACTTCAAGAATCTGCCCACTACGCAGCATGTGGCGGGTTGTCCGTATGTGAGTTTGAAGGCGTCGGCGTCGGGTGTTGAGACGGTGGATGGCGAGGTGGATGACGGTCGTGAGGAACACTTCCCATCGGAGCTGTTGCTGACCCGGCGTGAGTATGTGCGCAAGCCTGTCGCGCCAGCGGGGGCGGCGGATGTGTTGCGCGATGATCCGGTGCGGGTGGCGGCGGACAGTGGTAAAGAGTCAGCCAGTCGTGAGACGGCGCCGGACAAGACCAGTGTGTTTGCGCATCCGGTGGAGTGCTTTGTTTCGAACTTCGCGGACAAGGAGTTGCTCAAGCGGATGCCGTTGAAGGTCGGTGGGCATTCGGCGCCTTACAGTTCGTTCTTCAAGAAGATCGAGTATCTGACGGACAACAAGGGGCTGATTTACTGGGGGCGGATCAAGAAGATCGAGGATTTCCACAGTGCCAGTTTTCGTATCGATTTCGAGGACAAGGTCTGGTTCAAGAAGCCCGAGGACAGTAAGAAGAAGCCGTATCCGGTCAGTGTTTATCTGAACAAAAAGCTGATCGACAACTACCGCAAGCGCAAGGCGTTTCTGGAGGAGATCAAGTACGCGGTGGATAGCGACAAGGCGTTGTTCTGTTTCTTCTATGGGGTGACGCCGGAGTTGAAGCAGGTGCCCGGCAAGAAGAACCCCGAAAAGCCTTTCGAGGTCTTCAATGCCAATATCGAGAACCTGGATCACTTCATTATTCGTGAAGCGCCGGGTCTGGAATGAGAGTTAGCTTTCGGGCAGTTGCAGTTTCACGGCACCCGGATGCTGCTTGAGCAGACCATAGGGTAGAACGCCCCACTCGACGTATCCGCAAACTGCCATGACATGCGGATAGGACGGTAAAAAGGTGACGCCGTTTTCTCCGAACTGCCACGTAGGAAATTGCCAGTGTTCTGGCTCGTCATAGCCGCAATCATCTTCGCCCTCAGCGACCACGGTCATTTCGGTAGGGTAGCGCTTCGACAATTGTGCGACGAGCCAAGGGGCGAGTTCTTTGGCGCGGTAATTGGAGTTTTCCTCCGATGATGTGTCAGGTGATTCTTCACGATGCAGCGGCTCGCCCTGCCCCACCCACAGCACATCTTCAAGGCTCAACAGTTGCCCTGTCCGCGCATCGAAGTTCAGCGATTCATTATTTTGATCAGGATACGCACCGCCGCAATAATACTCGGTGGAAACTCGCACGCTCATGACTGAAGACGACATCCACAGCGGCTGCGCGGATTGCCTGTAACTCCCCGAACAACCGAAATGCTGCGACACTTCGCTCCATAACCGCGCCCTCAAATATTGATTGATGCGTTCCTGCGCTGCCGGGGCGTAACCCGATACCACTTCAAACAGCGAAGCCCCCGACTTCGGCTCGCTCCACCATTGCAGGGTGTAGCCCATGAAGGTTTCGGTCTTGCCTTTTTTCAACAGCAAACCCTGAAGCCGCAGGTATTCGTAGGACTGTGTGTCGTGCAGTTGCGCCAGATAAGGCGCGGCATCTGCAGGAAGATCAGGAAGCCTGGCGGGTTGTAAATCCACTTTTAGCGTTTTTCCGGAAGGGGCTTTCCACTCGCCGCTCCAACCGCTGAGTGTGGGCAGCAAGCGCAAGGTCGGGCGCGAGTCGTCCATTGCGGCGCCTTCCAGCATCACCAACGCATTGCCCTCTTTACTAGTTTCCAGCGCAAGGTCGGTTCGGTATTTTCGGTAAAAATAACGTCCTTCGTTGTAGCGCGCGTCGAGTTCAACAACAATCGCGGCTTTACCCAAGGTGCCGGTGAAGACTTGCCTACTGTCTTCGGCCCAGACGCGCGGTGAGAGACATAAAGCTACAAGTGCTAAAACCAAGTTGATGCGCAACAGTCCAAGATGCATCGTTTCATCCTTGAATGAGCGGGCCGTTGCCCGTAAAAAAGCGTCGCAGGTGGTGACGGGCCAGACTCAATTCCTCGAACTCTGCCTCTCATACTCTTGCATAAAAGCCCTGCGCTCCATCTCCGCTATTTCCCGTGCGACTTGATGCCGACGCTCTTTCGCAGCATGCAGCTGGACATCATCGAGAAAGCAATAATGGCGCAGCCAGTGAAGCGTCATCTCCTCGTCCGGGAAGTAGTAGGACTTGACTCCCTTGCTGTTTCTCGGCGTGTCGTTCATTTGTTCATCGAATACCATCGCCGTGACTTCATCGGGCGGCAAGCAACCCGTTCCAGCCACCTTGCTTCGGAAGCACCAGGCAATTTCATCAATGTGTTTTTGCGCGCTGCGATGGCCGCGCCGATAGAATCGCTGGTGCTCACAAGTCTGTAGCATCCGCGCCAACATCAGCTGGGTGTCCAGCCATTGTCCGAGACCATGGTTCTGGGCATTGATCATCAGTCCATTCACCCAACGCTCGGTGAAGCGCACAACGAACCCGTGATCGTCGGCTTTTTTCGCGTTAGCCAGGATCACGCAATAGCGGGTTTTGATGTGCAGGACCAACAATACATGTTTGCGCTGCACAGTGATCGCATGGACCAGCCACTGTTCGTCCGCGCCGTTCAGCTCATCATCCTCAATAACCGATGACGGCGGTTTGGTGTCCACCGGCGTGATCGTTTTGCCTTTATGAACACGGCTGAAAAACTTGCTGGCGGCTTCGGTGCAATTGAAGATCAACATCCTGGTTCTCTGCTGGTGACTGGCGGGCAACGCTCAGTCGCCGATTCTGATTTCTTTCGCCCGCACCAATCAACGATTCATTTGAGGGAAATGCTCAGCAGCACGATGACGAGCAATCCAATATAGACCCAGGCATGCACCCCATCCGGTATCCGCCCAATCCATCGCGCAGCCAATCTGATCCCCAGCAACGAGCCAACCGTCAGCACTGCGAACGCCAGCACATGGACATACCCGATATACCAAACCCCCAGATCAGACTCAGTGAAACCGGCCAGCGCCATGTACGTCAGGGTGCCAGCCAGCGCCACTGGCACGCTGAGCGGATTGGCCATGGACGTCGCTTGCGACATGCTCAGCCCGCAACGGCGCAGCAGCGGCACGGTCATGACGCTTCCTCCTACGCCGAGGAACGTCGCGATGGCGCCAATGCCTACACCGCCGGCGGATGTTTCCGTTGAGGTCAGTTGCCGTGGGATCGTGGCGTGGGGCTGTGTGAGAAATCCGCGGCGCAGCAGGCAATCGACGATCGTCACGCCCAGGTAGGCGATGAAGGCGTAGCGGATCACTTCGCCGCTGACCCACATGGCGGCGATGGCGCCGACGACCGCGCCCAGGCCGATAAACCCGCCCAATGGCCAAAGGTAATCCCGAATGAGATTGCCCGCGCGCTGGTGTTTGCGTGTGGCGATCAGGGCGTTGACGATCATTACGCAGGTCGAGGTGGCCACGGCGATGTGCATGGCCGATTGCGCGATAGGGTCGGCGGCTGCGTGTGTGGCGGTGAGCATGCGGTAGAGCAGCGGCACGATGACGAAGCCACCGCCGAAACCGAAGAGCACGGCGCTGATACCGGTGAGGCAGCCGAACAGTGTAAGCAGGAGGTAGAACATGGCGAGCGTCCAGGGTTGGGAAGCCCACGACATTAGAGTGACACGCACTGGCCGGCTTCAGTAGTTCAGCCAATAATGTTCGCGTTTACGCCAATCGCCGGAACCACGCCTGATGCGCAATATTTCGATCAATCAGCTCGATGACACGCCTCGCACGGTTGTGGCTATCGGGACCGATTATTCCCACGGCCACCTACTTCCGTTTCATACGCATAGACGTGCGCAATTGCTTTACGGCGCCACCGGTGTGATGCAGGTCAGCACTCAGAATGGCAACTGGGTGGTGCCGCCGCAACGCGCGGTGTGGATTCCGCCGGGCGTGGCCCATGAGGTATTGATGCTCGGGGTGAGCACGCGCAGTGTGTATATCGAACCGGGCAAGGTGGATCTGGGGTCGGACTGCCAAGTGCTGAATGTCACGCCGCTACTGCGGCACTTATTGATGGAAGCAGTAGACGTGCCGCTGACGTACGACGAGTCCGGACGTGACGGTGTGCTAATCAATTTGCTGTTGCATGAACTGACACGCAGTGCACCCCTTCCCCTACACATTCCTATGCCTGCCGAAGGAAAGCTCCTCAGTCTGTGTCAGACCTTTCTGAACATGCCCAATACCCATCAATCCCCGCAGCATTGGGCAGACCAGTTACACATAAGCTTGCGTACCTTTAACAGATTGTTTCGGCAGCAGACCGGGCTCAGCTTCCGCCAATGGCGACAGCAAGCCTGCGTGGTGCAGGCACTGGCACGGTTGGCAGCGGGGGAAGCGGTGACGCGGATTGCCCTGGACTTCGGCTATGAAAGTCCGGCGGCCTTTTCAACAATGTTTCGGCGAGTGCTCGGTGAGGCACCGTCCGTCTGGTTGGAGGCGGCGAACTAGGCAAATTCATAAATTGCGTTTGATCCCGGCCGAAAACAACTGTACAAAAACACAGTACATTTTCAATCAGCACTTTTGAGCCCGGAGCACACCATGGCCTCTCTTGCGATGAACCACGTCCTCGAACGCATTGCCCTCTTCCAGTTCACCCCGACCCACTGCGTCCAGGCCCGCGCCATGCTGGGCTGGAGCGTTGAACAACTGTCGCGCGAGGCCGAGGTGGCAGTGGCAGATATTCAGCGATTCGAAGCGCAGCAGGACGTGGCGGATGCCGCGAAGCTGGCACTGGCTTATCGGTTTGAAGCGCAGGGATTGGTGTTCTTTCCGGGGTTCGCACCGGGGCGCAGTGTCAGGGCGCAGGGTATGGCGGGGGAATCGGTGGGGCGTGGGGATTTTGCGATGGCTGAATAAGCTGGCGAGGGGGATGCCCCTCACCAACTGAGCAATTCATGCGTTCTCTAACACCGCTTCCCCCTCCTCTTCCACCGCCATCCACCAAGCGCTCCCCCGTTCTGGATGCGCAATGTTGAACGCTTCACCCATCCGCGGTGTGGTAATCGCGATGCTGCGTTCCCATGCGAGGGCGAGGATGCGGTCGAAGGGTTCGTGCCAGGCGTGCATGGCCAGGTCGAAGGTGCCGTTGTGGATCGGGAAGAGCCAGCGGCCTTTGAGGTCGATGTGGGCTTGCAGGGTTTCTTCCGGTTGCATGTGAACGTGGGGCCATTCGACGTTGTAGGCACCGGTTTCCATCAGGGTCAGGTCGAACGGGCCGTACTGTTCGCCGATGCGTTTGAAGCCGTCGAAGTAACCGCTGTCGCCGCTGAAAAAGATGCGTGTGTCGCCGTCGATCATCACCCATGACGCCCACAGCGTGCTGTTGCCGTCGAACAAACCCCGGCCGGAGAAGTGCTGCGACGGTGTGGCGATGAAGCGGATGCCGGCGAGTTCGGTGCCCTGCCACCAGTCGTACTGGCGCACCTTGCTGGCGTCGATGCCCCATTTGATCAGGGTGTCGCCCACGCCCAGCGGGGTCAGGAAGTACGTGGTTTTGGCGGCGAGTTTGCGTACCGCTTCGTAGTCGAGATGGTCGTAATGATTGTGCGAGAGGATCACCGCCTCGATCGGCGGCAACTGGTCAATGCTGATCGGTGGCTGATGAAAGCGTTTCGGACCCGCCCACTGCACGGGCGAGGCGCGCTCGGCGAAGACCGGGTCGGTGATCCAGAACTTGTCGCGCATCTTCAGCAACAGGGTTGAATGCCCGAGGCGATAGACGCTGTGGTTGGGCGCTGCGAGCAGATCTTCGCGCGTCAGCGGCTGCACGGGAATGGCGGCGGTCGGACGGGTGTTGCGCGGTTTGTGGAAAATCATGTTCCACATGATCCGCAGCATTTTGCGCAGGCCTTCGCGTTGCACCGGCGCGTGATTGCGAAACAGCCCTTGATCCTGTCGAGAGGCTTCAGGCGTGGGAGTGTTATCCGGGAGGGAGACTGGATTGGCCATGACTGAACGACTCCGAAAAACCGTGTGCTGCACGGTATTCCACGGGGAATGAAAATGGCCAAGCTGCACGCAAAGGCCAAACGCTCTGGTTTGTAAGGTGCGAGGATTAACGCAACATTACACTGAGCGGTGTAGTTTCTAGGTTGCATCAAAGCCGTCGCCAAGTAAACTGCCGAGTGTAATTTCCTCCCTTCTCTGCCGAAGCCCGCTCATGACCGCTCCACAACGCCTCACCGACCGCAAACGCGAAGCCATCATCCAGGCGGCGATAGCCGAATTCCGTGCCCATGGGTTCGAAATTACCAGCATGGACAAGATCGCCGCCACGGCCGGCGTGTCGAAGCGTACGGTGTACAACCACTTCCCGAGCAAGGAAGAGCTGTTCGCCGAAATCCTCAATCAGCTGTGGGCGCGGATCATTGCCGAGCCATCGGTGCGCTATAACCGCGAGCAACCACTGAGCGAGCAATTGCGGCAAATGTTGCGCGAGAAAGTGCAAATGATGGCCGACGAGAATTTCCTCACCCTCGCGCGGGTCGCAATCGCCGCAACCATTCATTCCCCCGAGCGCGCGCAGAACATGATCGAGCGCATGGGCGAGCGCGAGGAAGGCCTGACTGTCTGGATACGCGAGGCGCAAGCCGACGGCCGGCTCAAACCGGTGGATCCCGAGTTCGCTGCGCATCAGGTGCAAGGTTTGCTCAAGGCGTTTGCATTCTGGCCGCAGATCTCGCTCGGACGCGCAGCCCTTGATCCAGACGCGCAGGACTCGGTTGCCGAGTCGGCGCTGGAGATGTTCCTGGCGCGATATCAACGCTGACTTACTTTGTAGCCGAGGCAGGTCGCGAAACGCGTACAACTAATTTAGCAAAAAGTTATACAAACTCGGCAAAAATTCCTTTCTTGTACAACTTTATGAAGTTTTGTATAAGTAGCCATCTGCCAGTAACGGAACGCTGGCATTGAGCAGTCACCGCCGAAATGCCGCCTGTGCATTTCGGTCTGCCGGCGCAGGAATAGGGACTGAATCCTTTTGATTTTCCCCACTCCCGAGTATCGCAAGCATGTTTTTCAATCGCCACAAAGCCGCCCTCGAAGAACTGCAACACACCGTTTTTGACCAAGCTGCAATGCTCGAAGCGATCAACCGTTCAATGGCGGTGATCGAGTTCGATCTTGATGGCGTGGTGTTGCGTGCCAATGACAATTTCCTCAAGACCATGGGTTACACGGCTGCCCAGGCAATCGGCCAGCCACACCGGCATTTCTGCACGGCGGAATTCGGTCGTAGCGCCCAATACACTGAGTTGTGGTCGCGCCTGAAAAACGGCCAGTTCCAGTCCGGCACCTTTGAGCGGGTCAACAGCCAAGGCCAGCCGATCTGGCTCGAGGCCAGTTACAACCCGATCAAGGATGCATCGGGACGGGTGATCAAAGTGGTCAAGTACGCGATGGATGTCACCAGCAAAGTGCAGCAGGAAAACGAGGCCAACGCCAAGTTGCAGGCAATCGATCGCGCGATGGCAGTGATCGAGTTCGATCTAGAGGGCAACATTCTTACCGCCAACCAGAATTTTCTCACGCGTATGGGTTACAACCTCGCGGAGCTCAAGGGCCAGCATCACCGTTTGTTCTGCACCCCGGCGCTGGTCAACAGCAGCGCCTATCAGGATTTCTGGCGGCGCCTGAATCAGGGAGAGTTCTTCCACGGTCAGTTCGAACGCGTGGACAAACGCGGCCAGACCGTGTGGCTGGAGGCCAACTACAACCCGGTCTACGACGCTTCGGGGCGCTTGTACAAAGTGGTCAAGTTCGCTTCGGACGTCACCGCCCGTGTCGAACAACACGAGCAGGACGCGCGTAGTGCCAGTACCGCTTATCACATCTCGGTGGCGACGCGAAAAGTCGCGGAGCAAGGTACGCAAGTAATTCAACAGGCTGCCAGCGAAATGCGCGAAATCGCCGAAGACATCAGCCAGTCTTCAACATTGATCGCGCAACTGGGCGACCGCTCCGAGCAGATCACCGCCATCGTCAACACCATCCGCGCGATTGCCGATCAGACCAACCTGCTCGCCCTCAACGCAGCCATCGAAGCGGCACGCGCCGGTGAACAGGGGCGCGGTTTTGCCGTGGTCGCCGATGAAGTGCGGCAACTGGCGGCGCGCACCAGCGGCTCCACTGCCGAAATTTCCAACATGATCAGTCTGATCCAGAGCGAAACACGGCAGGCGATCAAAAGCATGCAAGGCACCCGCGACCGCGCGGCCGAAGGCGTGGAACTTGCCAATCAGGCCGGGACGGTGATTCTGCAGATTCGCGACGGCGCCAGTGAGGCCGTGGATGCGGTGAGCATGTTTGCCAATGAGCGGGTGCCAGGGTGATGGGAACTGACATCGGTTCGTGGTCTTATGGGAATTGCGGCTGGCGATGAACCGAGGTGCCGCCTTCGCGAGCAGGCTCGCTCCCACAGGGTGATCTGGTTGTGTCAGATGCCTTGGCTACGCAGCCAAGCCATCAACTGCGGCAACGGAAGCGCCCCACTCTGGCGCGCCACTTCCCTGCCGTTTTTAAACAGAATCAGACTCGGAATCGAGCGAATCCCCAACTGTGCCGACAACTGCTGGTTCGCCTCGCTGTCGAGCTTGGCCAGTCGACACTTGCCCGCCAACTGCGCCGCGGCCTGTTCAAACACCGGCGCAAACGACTTGCACGGCCCGCACCACTCGGCCCACACATCTACCAGCAACGGCAGATCACCCTTGATCTGACTGGCGTAATCACCTTGCTTGAGTTCGAAGGGTTTGCTCAACAGCACCGCAGACTTGCAGCGCCCGCATTTGGGCTGGTCAGCCAGGCGCTCGGCGGGGATGCGGTTGAGGCCGTTGCAGGTGGGGCAGGGGATGAGGAGTGGGGTGGTCATGATGGGCTCTCGGGCAGGAAGTCTTTGAAGACTGATCTGGAGTCGAAGTCGCGATTATCAAGTAATTGTTCTGTAAGTCATGACCTTCTTTATTTGAGGAAAGCGCCTACGCATATCGGTGTGGAGGCTGACTATCTGGATTTCATCGAGTCGGTAATCTTGTGCAGCCCTCAACGATATTTCTCTTGGACTTCCATGCAATGACCACCAAGACTGCGAAACGCTTTTCCCTCTCCGAGCTTTTGCGTAGACCGGACGACGAAGACGACTACGACGCTCTGGTATCGGCAATTGACGAACTGCTGGAAATTACCGGCGATGATGAGTCGCACCCGTTGATGAGCTTGGTGGACATCATCGGTGACTGGATCGAGGAATGGGATCGCACCCATCACCCCATGGCTAAGGCAAGTGGCGAAGAGGTTCTCGGTTACATGATGCGCGAGCACGGCCTGACCCAGAGCGATTTACCGGGTGTTGGTACTCAATCGGTTGTCTCGGAGATTTTGAGCGGTAAGCGCAAGCTCAACTTGCGCCAGATTCGCTGGTTGGCCGAACGTTTCAATGTGCCTATCGACGTGTTCACCTGACCTTGCTCACGACGAACAACTGATCTCCAAATGCTTGCCCCACTCCGGCGGTCGCTCGGCGTAACTTTCCATTCCCGGCTGTTCCTCAAACGGTTTGCTCAGCACCGCATGCAGCCGGCGCACCTCGGAATAATCGCCTTGCTCAGCCGCATCAATGGCCTTTTGCGCCAGGTAATTGCGCAGGATGTACAGCGGATTGACCGCGTGCATCCGCGCGCGGCGTTGTGCCTGATCGGCATCGCCTTCGCGGGCCACCCGGGCGACGTAGCGTTCGCCCCAGGCATCGAAACCCTTGATATCGACGAAGTCATCGCGCAGGCGGGCAATGGCCTGTTCGGCTGAATCTTCACCGAGGCGGCGGAAGAACAGTGTGAAGTCGACGCCGCTGTTCTGCATCAGTTGCAGCAGGTTTTCCAGCAGTTGCTGGTCATCGTCCTCGGCGGTGGTGAAGCCGAAGCGGCGGCGCATCAGGTCGAGATAGTGCGCCTGGAACAGCGGCAGGTACAGGCCGAGGGTTTCACGCAGGGCCTCGACGCTGATGAACGGCGTCAGTGCCTGGGCGAGGGCGCTGAGGTTCCACTGGCCGACCGGCACCTGATTGCTGAACGAGTAGCGGCCCTGATCATCGGAGTGGTTGCAGATGAAATGCGCGTCGAAGTCATTGAGGAAAGCGAACGGGCCGAAGTCGAAGGTGATGCCGAGGATCGACATGTTGTCGGTGTTCATCACGCCGTGGCAGAAGCCATAAGCCTGCCACTTGGCGATCAGTTCGGCGTTGCGCTCGACGATCTCGCGGAACATCGCCAGATACGGTTCCGGTTGCTCAAGGCATTCGGGGAAGTGCATCGCCAGCACATGCTCAGCGAGCTGTTTCTGCTGCTCGGGGCGTTTGGTGTAGTAGAAATATTCGAAGTGGCCGAAGCGGATATGGCTCGGCGCCAGGCGCAGCACCATCGCCGCGCGTTCCTGCTTTTCACGCCAGACGGGCGTGTCGGAGCCGATCACGCAGGCGGCCCGGGAAGACGGAATGTTCAACGCGTATAGCGCTTCGGAAGCGAGAAATTCGCGAATCGAGGAACGCAGCACCGCGCGGCCATCGCCCATGCGCGAAAACGGTGTTTGTCCGGCGCCCTTGAGGTGCAAGTCCCAATGCTCGCCGGCGTTGTTGTAGACCTCGCCCAGCAGCAAACCGCGGCCGTCACCCAGTTGCGGGGTATAGCCGCCGAACTGATGCCCGGAATACACCATCGCTCGGGGTTCGGCGTCGGCCCAGAGTTTGTGGCCGCCGAACAGTTGCGCGAATTCTTCGGTTTCGGCGCTGGCCGCATCGAGATCCAGCAGAGCCAGGGCGGCCGGGCTGGCGACCACCAGACGCGGGTTGTCGATCGGCTCCGGCAGTACGTGCGCAGAGAACGCGTCGCCGAGACGGGCGAAGCGGTTGTCGAAAGTCAGTTCGTCGAGGGCTTTCACGGGCCGGCTCCAGCAGAATGTCCGAGCATTCTGCTGGGATCATGACGGTTAGTCGAGTTTGCCCGGCGGCGGTTCCGACAACGGTTTCTGCCCGTCGACGATCGGCACGATGGTTTTGTTCTCCGGTTCCACCGGCACCATCTTGTATTCCTGGCCGTGCAGATTCTTCAGGTAAACCTCCATCTGCCGGAACGAGATGTTGATGTGCTGCTTCTTGAACTCGCGGTTGATGAAGCGGTTGACCTCGTCGAGCACCGGGTTACGGTCACCCAGATCGCGTACATGCATGCGCAGTTCGTGGTCGAGGGTGCTTTCGCCGAAGTTGAGGAAGTACACGTGCGGCTCCGGTTCCTTCAGCACGCGCGGATTCTCCCGGGCCGCCTTGAGCAGCAGTTCCTTGACCAGGTCCAGATCCGAGCCGTAATCGACGCCGAGTTTCAACGTTACCCGAGTGATGGTATCGGTCAGCGACCAGTTGATCAGTTGCCCGGTGATGAACGTTTTGTTCGGGACAATGATGTCCTTGCGGTCGAAGTCGGTGATGGTTGTAGCGCGGATGCGGATCTTGCTCACCGTGCCCGACAGGTTGCCGATGGTGATGGTGTCGCCGATCCGCACCGGGCGTTCGAAGAGGATCATGATGCCGGAGATGAAGTTGGCGAAGATCTCCTGCATACCGAAACCCAGACCCACCGACAGCGCCGCCACCAGCCATTGCAGCTTGTCCCAGCTGACGCCGAGGGTCGACAGGGTGGTGACAAAACCAACGCCGGCAATCACGTAGGACAGCAGCGTCGTTGTCGCATAAGCGCTGCCCTGGGCCAGGTTGAGCTTGGACAGCACGAACACTTCGAGCAGGCCGGGCAAGTTGCGCGCGAGGGCGAAGGTAATGCCGATGATGATCAGCGCGCCGAGCATGTCGCCGATGCTGATCGGCACCATGCTCATGTTGGCGCCGGTGCCGCTGGTGTATTCGTAGAGGGTGATGTTGTCCAGATACGAGAACACCGAAATCAGGTCCGACCAGACCCAGTACAGCGCCGCGATGAAACCGCCGAGCAGGGCCAGACGAATCAGGCGCAGGGACTGTTCGTTGACCTTCTCGATGTCCAGCGTCGGCTCTTCGATCACCGCTTCGCCGTCGCCCGCCTCCTTCGCCGCCTGCCGTTTCGCCAGCGCGCGCTGGTAAGCCAGACGCCGCGCGGCAACGCTCAGACCACGCACGAAGGTGGCTTCGATGACCAGCCAGAACATCAGCAGGTACAAGGTATTGATCAAGCGGTCGCTGAGTTTCAGCGCGGTGTAGTAGTAGCCGAAGCACACCGCAACAAACAGGGCGATCGGCAGCAGAGTGAACATCACCCCGACGGCTTTGCGGAACAGCGAAGCATTCTGGTGCGTCGGGCTGCTGATCAGCAGGCGACTGAGCAGCCACGCCATCAAGGCGTAGCAGGTCAGCACCACCGGCATGCCAAGCACGTCATCGGCCAGCGCCGCCGGTTGCAACTCGGCAACCGCCACCACCGCGACCAACGCCATCACTACCAAGCCGAGTCGACGTACCCAGCCCTGAAGGAACTCGACCTGCGGTTTCTCCCAGCGGAAGTGCAATTCCGCCACGCCACCCGGCGCGAGGATCCGGTACGCGGTGTAGAACACCAGCCAGGCCTGGCCCATCTGCAACAGCGCCGCGCCCATGTTGGCGTTCTGCCCGCGCGCGTCGATCTGCAAGGCCAGACCGCACAGCGCCAGACCCAGCGCCACCGGCATCGCCAGCAAAATATTGATCAAGATTGCCTGCGGCGTGTGCCATTGGCTGTCGCGCTTGAAGTGGCCGATGTCCTGGTGAACCTTGTTGAGTCTTCCGTACAGCGCCTTGCGTCGCCACAACAGGGCGCCGATCAGCAACGCCAGCGGCAGGAACAACAAGGGGCGCTGGGTCAGGCCGTCGGTCAGTTCGCTCAGGCTCGATGCCCAGGGCAGGGTGTTCACCTGCCGCTCCAGCCGCTCCGGCACACCGCGCATCCATTCCACGTCCAGTGGCTTGTTGCTGGGGATCCAGAACATCTGTTCGTCGAGGGTCGCGCGCAGGCTCTGCGCAGTGCTGAGCAATTGTTTCTGATTGAGCTGCAGGGTGATCGACTCATTGAGCATCGCGCTCAATTCGCGGTTCAGCCGCTCGAGCAGATCGGCGCGAGTGTTGGCCAGATCGAGCAGGCTCTTGCGCAACTGCGGAGTGACCTGCTCCGGCGGCTGCGTGGCCAGCAGATTGTCGACATAGGTCGCCGGGTTGCTGAGCAGTTCGCGTTGCTGGCTGACGTCGAATTGATAGAGGCGAATATCGGCAATCTGGTCGGCGAGGTCGCGGTCGACCTTCAAATGGGGAAGTGCCTGTTTTTGTTTGTAGAGAATCTTGGACAGGAGCAGGCTGCCCTTCAACACGTTGATCTGCTCGTCCAGCGCTGAATCGCTCTGGGTCAGGGTGTCGAGTTGCTGTTTGGTCTGCAGGTTCTGCTGCGTGACTTCGTTGAGACGGTCGGTGCTCTTGAGCAAATAGTCGGAAAGCTTGAGGTTGGTTGCACTCTCGCTCGCCAGCAGGCTGCTGCCCCCGGCCTTCTGCGCTTCGATCGATTGCTGAGTAACGGTTTCCTGCGACTGCGCCAGACGCTTCTGGTTGATCAGGGTCTGCAGTTCCTGGATTTCGCGGTCGAGGCGATCGGATTTCTCCGAGAGCAAGTCATGCTGGGCGTTGCCCAGATCCTGCAATTGAGTGTTGCCGGCCAGTTCCTGACGGCGCAGCGGAATCAACGCATTGAGTGCGGCCAGTTCGGCATTCAACTGGTCGCGCTGTTCGGCGGTGACCGTTTTGCCGGTGTCCTTGCCGGATTTGAGGATGGTGTTGATCTGCTGGATGCGCGTCTGGCTGGCGGAAATCTCTGCCTGAGCACGTTCGGGACGAGTCTGCGCGGTGATGATCAGGCTGTTGGCTTCGGCCAGGGCTTTTTGCAGATCGCTTTGCTGCGTCGAGCGATCGGTGAGGATCTGCTCCAGTTGCTGGATCGACTCTTTCGGAAAACGTTGCGCTACCGGCACCGGTGCAGTGGCTTTGAGGCGGCTCAGTTCGCGGGTGTTTTCAATCGTCAGCTTCGGCGCATTGGCCAGCTGACGCTTGAGATCGATCAGCTTCTGCTCGTAATCACGCTCGTTATTGAGCTGATTGAGGGTGTTCTGCAGGACGGTCTGCAAAGTCTTCTTGTCGGCGTCCGGCAGTTTGCTGTCGGCCAGCTTGTCGAGGCTGGCCTGCACGGCGTCGCTGGACGGTGGTTCGGCAGCATGCAGCGGGCCGACGACAAGACTGAGGCCCAGCAGGGCCGCGGCGAAAAAGGAGCGCAGGGTAGGCATAGAGACCGGTCAAGCAAGTGAGAGTGGAGGCAGTTTAGAGGAAGAGTCCGGGGCCCGGGCGACTTCCTTCGGGGAATCTGACGCCCACTTTGCCGATCTTGTTCCCGTCCATGACCGCGACCGTCCAGTGGGTATTGTTCCACTCCACCTGGTCACCGACGATGGGTGCGCCCCCGACTTTCTGGGCGATGAATGCCCCCAGCGTCATGTCCGGATCGATGCCTTCGGCCGGCAAGCCATACAGCGCTGCAACCGCTTTAAGCTGGGCGTCTCCTTCGAGCACGAAGTCGCCGAAGAAACGCAGATCGAGACCGCGTTGCGGCGCCTGGCTGAACAGTTTGCCGAGGGCCGACAAGTTGTGTTCATGGCCAATAACACACAGCAAATCATCGACTTCCAGCACCGTACTACCCGACGGATGGAGCAGTTGCTGGCCACGAAACAGTGCCGCGATGCGGGTGCCTTCGGGCATTTTCAGTTCACGCAGGGGCGAACCGATGCACCATTTCTCGGCGCCGAGCTTGTAAACGAACAGTTCCCACTCGCTGGTCACGTGCACTTCCAGCGCCGCCCGGGAGATCGGCGCTGGTTCTGGCGGTACCGTCACCTTGAGCAGCTTGGCCACCCACGGCAGGCTCGTGCCCTGCACCAGCAGCGACACCAGCACGATGAAGAACGCGAGATTGAAGTAGAGCTGCGCTTGCGGCAGCCCGGCCATCAGCGGGAATACCGCGAGAATGATCGGCACCGCGCCGCGCAGACCGACCCAGGAAATAAAGGCTTTTTCGCGACCGTGGAAGGCCTTGAACGGCAGCAGACCGACCATCACCGACAGCGGCCGCGCGAACAGGATCATCCACAGCGCCAGACCGAGGGCGGGCAGGGCGATCGGCAGCAGATCATGGGGCGTGACCAGCAGCCCCAGCACCAGGAACATGCCGATCTGCGCCAGCCAGGCCATGCCGTCGAGCATGTGCAGAATGCCGTGGCGGCTGCGCACCGGGCGGTTGCCGATCACCAGACCGCACAGGTACACGGCGAGAAAGCCGCTGCCATGCAGGGCGTTGGTCAGCGCGAACACCACCAGGCCGCCGGCGATGATCAGAATCGGGTACAGGCCGGCCGCGAGGTTGATGCGGTTGACCAGTTGCAACATTACCCAGCCGCCGCCCAGACCGATCACGCCACCAATGCCGAATTCGCGGATCAGGTGGGTCAGCAGGCTCCAGTGCAGGCCGGTCTGGCCGCTGGCGAGCATGTCGATGAGGGTAACGGTGAGAAACACCGCCATCGGGTCGTTGCTGCCGGATTCGATTTCCAGACTGGCGGTGACCCGCTCGTTCAGCCCTTTACCGCCGAGCAACGAGAACACCGCAGCGGCGTCGGTCGAACCGACGATGGCGCCGATCAGCAGGCCCTGAATCAGATTGAGGTCGAACAGCCACGCCGCGGCCATGCCGGTCAGCCCGGTGGTGATCAATACACCGACCGTGGCCAGCGACAGCGCCGGCCATAACGCCACGCGGAAACTCGACACCCGCGTGCGCAAACCGCCGTCGAGCAGGATCACCGCCAGAGCGAGGTTGCCGACCAGATAGGCCGTCGGGTAGTTATCGAAGATGATCCCGCCACCATCGACCCCGGCACTCATGCCGACCGCGAGGATGATGACCAGAATCGGAATGCCGAGACGTGAAGAAAGCGAGCTGACAAGAATGCTTGCGCCTACCAGCAACGCGCCGATCAAGAACAGGCTGTTGATGGTCGTCGCATTCAAAGGCAGTACTCCAGAAGCGTAAAGACGGGGGCACAAACTGACCATGCAGTCTGCGTGCCAGCGATTCTAACCTGTTGAAATGTGATGCTGTCAAAAAGCTTTTCAGGGTGGCATCAGGATTTGCGGCAGGCGGACGATTGCGGCCCTCACCCTAGCCCTCTCCCAGAGGGAGAGGGGACCGACCGCGTTGATCATGCGAGATACATCGACCTGAAGTTCCTGAGTCGAACTCAGGTTTGAACAGCACAGAGATCTGCTCCCTTTCCCCCTCTCCCTCTGGGAGAGGGCTGGGGTGAGGGGCTTTTGACCTTGATCTCAAAATTTACAGGCTGAACCGCCCAACCATGTTGTTCAGATCCAGCGCCAACCGCGACAGCTCGTTGCTCGCCGCACTGGTCTGACTCGCGCCGGTCGCTGATTGCACCGACAGATCACGGATGTTGACCAGATTGCGGTCGACTTCCCGCGCCACCTGCGCCTGCTCTTCGGCGGCGCTGGCGATGACCAGGTTGCGCTCGTTGATTTCGACGATGGCGCTGTTGATCGTGTCCAGGGACATCCCTGCGCCACGGGCGATGTTTAGCGTCGATTCGGCGCGCTCGGTGCTGTTGCGCATCGAATCCACGGCGTGTTCGGTGCCGCTCTGGATGCTGCCGATCATGCGTTCGATTTCGCTGGTCGACTGCTGGGTGCGATGGGCCAGCGCGCGCACTTCGTCCGCCACAACGGCGAAACCACGACCGGCCTCACCGGCGCGGGCCGCTTCGATCGCTGCGTTCAATGCCAGCAGGTTGGTCTGGTCGGCCAGGCCACGAATCACGTCGAGCACCTTGCCGATGTCGCGGGATTCATTGGCCAGGTCGCCGATCAGCGAAGCCGTGCTCTGCACATCGGCGCTCATGCGTTCGATGGCGCTGACGGTTTCCTGCACCAGATCACGACCGTCGCCCGCCGAAGTGGTGGCGTTTTTCGAGGCTTCCGAAGTGCTGACCGCGTTGCGCGCGACTTCTTCGACGGCACTGGTCATCTCGTTGACGGCAGTGGCCGCCTGCTCGATTTCGTTGTTCTGCTGGGTCAGGCCGCGAGCACTTTCGTCGGTGA
Source organism: Pseudomonas sp. NDM (assembly GCF_003105095.1). NCBI lineage: Bacteria > Pseudomonadati > Pseudomonadota > Gammaproteobacteria > Pseudomonadales > Pseudomonadaceae > Pseudomonas > Pseudomonas sp. NDM. Next base: position 75,439 of record NZ_QETJ01000009.1, read on the forward strand.
CGCTGTTCAATTCTTCAGCGGCGGAGGCCAGCTGCGTGGCCGACCCGGAAATGCGCTGCAAGGTGTCGCGCAGCTTCGATTGCATCTTGGCCATCGCCGCCAGCAGGCGCCCGGCTTCATCTTCGCCATCGACATGGATCGGCTGGGTCAGGTTGCCTTCGGCGATGGTTTCCGCCGCTTCGAGTGCCTTGGAAATCGGTTTGGTAATGCTCACGGTCAGCAGCCAGGCGAACAGCAAGGTCAAGCCGCTGGCGATCACCAGCAGAGTGACGACCAGATCGAACGACATCGAGTACTGATCCTTGGCGCCCTGATCGGTTTCGGCGATTTGCTGGGTATTGATCTCCAGCAAACGCGCCAGCGCGGTATTCACCGCTTCCGAATTGCTCAGCAAATCGCTGTTGAGCATCTGCCGCAACTCGTCGACCTGATTGTTGCGCGACAGGGTTTTCATGCGCTCTTCAAGCTGACGGTACTGCGCCAGCAACTGCACGTACTGATCGTATGCCGCGCGTTCCTGCGGACCTTCGATCAGCGGCTCGTATGCGCGCTGCGCATCGCTGATCTGGCGGTTGCGCAGGTCGAACAGTTCGATGGTTTTCTGCTGCACATCGGGTTCGCGGTTGATCAGCAAGCGGTAGGACAGCACGCGAAGGCGCAGGGTCAGCTGGGTGAATTCGTCGAGGGCCTTGATCGATGGCACGCTGGCGGTGGCGATGTCTTCGCCGGCCGCGCGGATCTTGCTCATCTGGTTCAGGGCAAACACGCCGAGAATCAACATCAGGCCGCCAATCAGGGCGAAGCCGGTGAACGCCCGTGGGGCGATATTCATATTGCGGAGGGACATGGGCGGATACCGAAAAGGGCCGCATCCATGCGGGCTGAGACTGCTGTATGGGTGACTTATCGGTCATACGACTAAAGTCTTGAGGTGGTGTGCGTATTTGTCGCACACCCGCCTGAGCGACGAAGTGCAGGAACCAGATCGACCAATCACAGTCTTTTAAACTCGCGAGAAGCTTCGCCACCCAGGCAAATCAAGGCCTTGCGCCGGTTTAACCCTGGCATCCGTGGTGACTTTTCTTTATCGTACGCGCCCTTTGAAAAACGCTTGGAAGATCAAAATGTTGGAAGCATCCCTCAGCCAATTGGAACAGCTCGTCAGCGACCTGGTGCAACAGAACCAGACCTTGCTGCAGACCAACCAGACCCTGTCCACGGAACTGGCCCAGGCCAAGGATGAAAACGAAAACCTGCAACTGAACCTGATGGAGCAGGAAGAAAAACACGGCGCCACCGCCGCGCGCATCCAGGCACTGGTCGATCGCGTCAACGCAGGTCCCGTCAGCGCATGAACCACGGCACAGCAGGGGTAAAAGTCATCTCCATTCTTGGCGAGGACTATTCGATCAAGGCACCGGCCGGGGAAGAACAGACCCTGCTGGATGCGGCGATGATGCTCAAGGCCGCGCTGGAAGACACCAAGCGCAAATACCCGACGCTGATCGGCGACCGTTTGCTGGTGTTGGCCGCGATGAATCTGTGCTCGCAGCAGATTGAAATGAAGAAGCAGCACAAAGAAGAACTCGAGCGTTATCAAGAGCAAGTCAGCGCCACGGTCGAGACCATTGCCAAGACGATCAATCAGGGTTGATCGGGTTGCTGGCGTGCAGATGAGTGGATTCACGCTGGGCTGATGTGTCGTCAGCTCCGGCCCTTTCGCGGGCAAGCCCGCTCTCACAGTTATCGTGGTGATTCACTGGGTGTGTGAACGCCACCGAACCCTGTGGGAGCAAGCCTGCTCGCGAAGGTTTGAAGCGCTGAACAGCCGTCGGATCAGAACCACTCCTCGCGCATCGTCAGACACGTATCATCCCGCGCCTCCAGCAAGTCCAGCTCATGCTGGCAGCCCGGCACTTCCCACGTCAGGAAGTACCGCGCCGCCTGCAACTTGCCCTTATAGAAGTCGACATCCGCCGCATGCCCTTTGGCCAGGCCTTCCTCGGCGCGAATTGCCTGTTCCAGCCAGCGCCAGCCGATCACCGCGTGGCCGAACACTTTCAGGTACAGCGCCGAGTTCGCCAGGCTGCTGTTGACCTTGCCCTGGGCCAGATCGGTGAGCAGGCCGATGGTCACGGTTTGCAGGCGGGCAACGAGTTTTTCCAGCGGTTCGCGCAGTGCGCTCAGCGAGTCGTACGCGGTCGCGCGTTGCGCGGTGTTGGCGATCAAGCGAATCAATTGCTTCAACCCGGCGCCACCGTTCTGCGCCAGCTTGCGTCCGAGCAAATCCAGCGACTGGATACCGTGGGTACCTTCGTGGATCGGGTTCAGGCGGTTGTCGCGGTAGTACTGCTCCACCGGGTATTCACGGGTGTAGCCGTGACCGCCAAGAATCTGGATCGCCAGTTCGTTGGCCTTCAGGCAGAACTCCGAGGGCCAGGATTTAACGATCGGCGTCAGCAGGTCCAACAGTTCATGCGCCTGCTTGCGTTCGGCTTCAGTCTCCAGCGTCGTGGTGTCATCGAACAGCCGCGCGGCATACAGGCCAAGATCGAAGGCACCTTCGACGTAGGATTTCTGCGTCAGCAGCATGCGTCTGACATCCGCGTGCTGAATGATCGCCACCGGCGCCGTGGTCGGATCCTTGCTGTCCGGCACCCGACCCTGCGGCCGCTCGCGCGCGTACTCCAGTGAATACAGGTAACCGGCGTAACCGAGCATGACCGCGCCCATGCCGACGCCGATCCGCGCTTCGTTCATCATTTGGAACATGTAGCTCAAGCCGTGGTGCGGCTTGCCTACCAGATAGCCGACGCACTCACCGTTATCACCGAAGTTCAGCGCGGTAGATGTGGTGCCACGCCAGCCCATCTTGTGGAACAGCCCGGCGAGCAGCACGTCGTTGCGCTGGCCGAGGCTGCCGTCGTCGTTGACCAGAAACTTCGGCACGATGAACAGCGAAATACCTTTCACTCCCGGCGGCGCGTCGGGCAGTTTGGCCAAGACCATGTGCACGATGTTTTCCGAGAGCGGATGATCACCGCCGGAAATGAAGATCTTGTTGCCCTTGAGACGATAGGTGCCGTCGGATACGGGTTCGGCGCGGGTACGAATATCCGACAGTGACGAACCGGCATGGGGTTCTGTCAGGGCCATGGTGCCGAAGAAGCGGCCGTCGATCATGGGTTGCAGGAAGCGCTGCTTCTGTTCTTCGCTGCCGAAGCTTTCGATCAGGTTCGCTGCGCCCATGGTCAGGAACGGGTACGAAGTCGATGCGGCGTTTGCCGACTGGAAGTGCGCGAAGCAGGCTTGCGACAGCAGGGTGGGCAGTTGCATGCCGCCGGCTTCGAAACTGCGTGCGGCATTGAGAAATCCCGCCTCGAGGAAGGCATCCACCGCCGGTTTCACTTCGGGGATCAGAATGGCCTGGCCATCTTCATAGCGCGGCTCGTTTTCATCGCCCTTGCGGTTGTGCGGGGCGAAATACTTTTCGGCGATGCTGCGCGCGGTGCCGATGGCGGCGTCGAAAGTCTCGCGATTGTGCTCGGCAAAGCGCTCACGTCGAGTCAGGCCCTCGGCATCAAGGACTTCGTACAGCTCGAAAGCAAGATTGCGGGAACTGAGCAGCGTCTCGGACATGGCGGCTTACCTTAAAGAAAGTATGCCGCAGTCTAGGTAGGCCCATAAAAATGGGGAAGGAAGATAGATAAGGGTGATGGGGCGGCACAAGCCACAAGCTTCAAGCTGCAAGTAAGGGCAGTTTGCTTTTACTTGCAGCTTGCAGCTTGCAGCTTGCAGCTTTTCGCTCGAAGCTTGTAGCTGCTTTTATCCGATGGTCATCAAGCTGGCATTACCCCCCGCCGCAGCGGTGTTGACGCTCAATGCCCGCTCGATCACCAGACGCTCCAGGGCAATGTTGGTCTCGCCCTGGGACAGGCCCTGAACCCCAACGATCGCGCCGCCGCGCTGGGCGATCTGCTGGCAGACGCCGCGCAACTGGTCGGAATGGCCGTGATGCAGCACTGCGTCGAACACCACCTCGTCCTTGTTCCAGTCGGCAACGCGCTTGATCCGCGCCTGGACTTCCTTCGGCAGACGGGCGAACAAGGCCTTGGTCTGCTCGGATTCCGGCCATACCGCCGAACCGCCCACCGCCAGCACCGCGGCCAGTTGCGTCAACAGATCACCTTCAACCTCCGCGAGGCACAGTACGTGCTCGCGCGGCAGGATCGCGTAGCTGTTTTTCTCGCCGGTCGGACCGGCCAGCACGCGGGTGATGCCGCTCTGAGATTGCGCCGCGTATTGCACGCACAGGGTGCTCAGGTCGGCGAACTTGTTGTTGTCGGCCCAGGCTTTCAGGGCGTTCAACGATTGGCTCATGGCATCGCGCAAGCGCACGTCCGGGGCGACGATGGCGTCACCGCGAGCGAAGGATTGTTCGATGGCGTCAGCAGGACGCGTCGACAGCAGGCGGTACAGATACAGCGGGCCGCCGGCTTTCGGGCCAGTACCCGACAGGCCTTCGCCGCCGAATGGCTGCACGCCGACCACGGCACCGACGATGTTGCGGTTGACGTAGACGTTACCGGCGTTGACGTTGTCGATCACCTTGGCGATGGTTTCGTCGATGCGCGTGTGCACGCCCAGCGTCAGGCCGTAACCGGAGGCGTTGATCTGACCGATCAGTTGATCCAGCTCTTTGCGCTTGTAGCGCACCACGTGCAGTACCGGGCCGAAGATTTCGCGTTGCAGTTCGTCGAAGCTTTCCAGCTCGATCAGGGTCGGCATGACGAAGGTGCCGCGCTTGACCTCTTCGCTGTCGGCAATCGCTACCTGGTAAACATTGCGGCCTTTATCGCGCATGCCCTGGATGTGCTTGTCGATGCCAGCCTTGGCTTCGGCGTCGATCACCGGGCCGATGTCCACGGACAGGCGCTCCGGGTTACCGAGGCGGCTTTCAGCCATGGCACCCTTGAGCATTTCGATGACGCGATCGGCGGAGTCTTCCTGCAAGCACAGTACCCGCAGGGCCGAGCAACGCTGGCCGGCACTGTCGAAAGCCGACGACACCACGTCGATCACGACTTGTTCGGTGAGTGCCGAGGAGTCGACGATCATCGCATTCTGGCCACCGGTTTCGGCGATCAGTGGAATCGGCCGGCCCTGGCTGTCTAGGCGCCCAGCGATGTTGCGTTGCAGCAGGCGCGCGACTTCGGTCGAGCCGGTGAACATCACGCCTTTGACGCGCTCATCACCTACCAGACCAGCGCCGACCGTTTCACCACGCCCCGGCAGCAGTTGCAGCACGCCTTCCGGAATCCCGGCTTCGAGCAGCAAGCGCACGGCTTGCGCGGCGACCAGCGGGGTTTGCTCCGCAGGTTTGGCCAGTACCGGGTTGCCGGCAGCCAATGCCGCAGCGACTTGGCCGCTGAAGATCGCCAGCGGGAAGTTCCACGGGCTGATGCACACCACCGGACCCAGTGGGCGGTGGGCGTCGTTGCTGAAATCGTTGCGCGCCTGCACTGCGTAATAGCGCAGGAAGTCGACGGCTTCGCGGACTTCGGCGATGGCGTTGGCGAAGGTCTTGCCGGCTTCGCGAGCCAGCAGGCCCATCAGCGGCTGGATTTCACCTTCCATCAAGTCAGCGGCACGTTCCAGAATCGCTGCACGTTCGGCCGGCGGCGTGGCCTGCCAGATCGGCGCGGCGTTCAGCGCGCACTGAATGGCGTTGTCGACGTCTTCGACGGTGGCTTCCTGCACGTGACCAACCACATCGCGGTGATCGGCCGGATTCAGCACGGCAACCGGCGTTTCGTTGCTGGACGCGCAACCGAGCATCGGCGCGGCTTTCCAGTCGTTATGCGCGGTGGCGAGCAGAGCGCAGGACAGCGAAGCCAGACGATGTTCGTTGGCCATGTCGATGCCGCTGGAGTTGGCACGCTCGGCACCGTACAGGTCACGCGGCAGCGGAATGCGTGGGTGCGGCAGACCGAAACCACCTTCCACGGTCGCCATCTGCTCGATCTGCGCCACCGGATCGGCCACCAGTTCCTGAATCGAAATCGACTGGTCGGCGATGCGGTTGACGAACGAGGTGTTGGCGCCGTTTTCCAGCAGACGACGCACGAGGTACGCCAGCAGGGTTTCGTGGGTGCCGACCGGAGCGTACACGCGGCACGGACGGTTCAGCTTGCCCTCGGATACTTTGCCTACAACCTGTTCGTACAGCGGTTCGCCCATGCCGTGCAGGCACTGGAATTCGTACTGGCCCGGGTAATAATTCTGACCGGCAATGTGATAGATCGCCGACAAGGTGTGGGCGTTGTGCGTGGCGAACTGCGGATAAATGACTTCCGGCACCGACAGCAGTTTGCGTGCGCAAGCGATGTAGGAAACGTCGGTGTACACCTTGCGGGTATAGACCGGATAGCCTTCCAGGCCTTCGACCTGGGCGCGCTTGATTTCGCTGTCCCAGTACGCACCTTTTACCAGACGGATCATCAGGCGATGACGGCTGCGACGGGCCAGATCGATCACGTAGTCGATCACGTACGGGCAACGCTTCTGATAAGCCTGGATAACGAAACCGATGCCGTTCCAGCCGGTCAGTTGCGGCTCGAAGCACAGACGCTCGAGCAGATCCAGCGACAGCTCGAGGCGGTCGGCTTCTTCGGCGTCGATGTTCAGGCCGATGTCGTATTGCTTGGCCAGCAGGGTCAGCGACAGCAGACGCGGGTACAGCTCGTCCATGACGCGCTCGTATTGCGCACGGCTGTAGCGCGGGTGCAGCGCCGAGAGCTTGATGGAAATGCCCGGACCTTCATAAATCCCACGACCGTGGGACGCTTTGCCGATCGAATGGATCGCCTGTTCGTAAGACGCCAGGTATTTCTGCGCGTCGACTTCGGTGAGTGCCGCTTCACCGAGCATGTCGTAGGAATAACGGAAGCCCTTGGCTTCGAACTTGCTCGCATTGGCCAGTGCTTCGGCGATGGTTTCGCCGGTGACGAACTGCTCGCCCATCAGGCGCATGGCCATGTCGACGCCCTTGCGGATCATCGGCTCGCCGCTCTTGCCAATGATGCGGCTCAGCGAAGAAGTCAGGCCGGCTTCATTGTGGGTGGAAACCAGTTTGCCGGTCAGCAGCAGGCCCCAGGTCGCCGCGTTGACGAACAGCGAAGGGCTGTTGCCCAGGTGCGGATGCCAGTTGCCGGTGCTGATCTTGTCGCGGATCAGCGCATCGCGAGTGCCCTTGTCGGGGATACGCAGCAGCGCTTCGGCAAGACACATCAGCGCCACGCCTTCCTGGGACGACAGGGAAAATTCCTGCAGCAGGCCCTGAACAATACCGGCACGACCGCCGGCACTCTTCTGGTTACGCAGTTTTTCCGCGATGGTCGCGGCGAGTTTGTTGGTGGCTTCGGCCATTGGAGCCGGCAGGCGCGCCTGCTCGATCAGCATCGGCACCACTTCCGGCTCAGGACGGCGGTAGGCCGCGGTGATCGAGGCACGCAGAACCGATTGCGGCAGGATGCTTTCGGCGAATTCGAGGAAACATTGGTGAGCGTGATCGGTCTGCACTTCGCCTGCGTCATCGGCATCTTTGGCGGTCAAACCGTTCAACTCGGTCAGGGTTGCACCACCCTCGAGCTTTTCCAGGTAATTGAAAATTGCCTGTTTGATCAGCCAGTGCGGCGTGCGATCAATCGAGGTTGCGGCAGCCTTGAGGCGCTCGCGGGTCGGGTCATCAAGTTTGACCCCAAGGGTGGTGGTAGCCATATTTTTATCCTCATGGTTGCCACAGTTGCGTGGCATCAGCTGGCCGCAAGATTAGCCGTGCGCCGAATGAGGTGCAACCGGGTGCAACCCTTTTTTTGTCGGAATAATTCGCAGCTCGTCAGGAAATAATTTCTGGCACGAAAGTGCCGCTCCTGCTTGGTGCTTTTGCTTCTACCAACCAGCGTTGACTGCCACAAAAGGGAGCAAAAACACGCTGCTCTTCGAATATTCCGACTAGGTGCAACTGATTCTGGCGAAACTGGTTGCACCTTATTTGCTTTGTTGCATAGCATTCGCCGCCAAGGTGCAACCGGGAATAACCCGGTGTACCGGCTGATGGCTTTCCTGGGGAAACATCAGTCTTAAATGCGCGGGATCCCGGATCGTCTGCCAAACGTCGTCGTTTGCGAGCGGTTCACCACCGCCGCTACATAAAAACAAAGCCAGGGCGTAACTTAATGAGCGTTAGCAATCCAACCTTGATCACATTCGTGATCTACATCGCAGCAATGGTGCTGATCGGCTTCATGGCCTATCGCTCCACCAACAACCTTTCCGACTATATTCTCGGCGGTCGCAGCCTCGGTAGCGTGGTAACTGCGCTGTCCGCCGGTGCCTCGGACATGAGCGGCTGGTTGCTGATGGGCCTGCCGGGCGCCATCTACATGTCCGGTCTGTCCGAAAGCTGGATCGCCATCGGCCTGATCGTCGGTGCTTATCTGAACTGGCTGTTCGTCGCCGGCCGTCTGCGGGTGCAGACCGAGCACAACGGCGATGCCCTGACTCTGCCGGACTATTTCTCCAGCCGTTTCGAAGATAAAAGCGGCCTGCTGCGGATTATCTCGGCGGTGGTGATCCTGGTGTTCTTCACCATCTACTGCGCTTCCGGCATCGTCGCGGGTGCGCGTCTGTTCGAAAGCACCTTCGGCATGTCCTACGAGACAGCGCTGTGGGCCGGTGCGGCGGCGACGATTGCCTACACCTTCGTCGGCGGTTTCCTCGCAGTCAGCTGGACTGACACGGTACAAGCCACGCTGATGATCTTCGCACTGATCCTCACGCCGATCATCGTGCTGCTGGCGACCGGCGGCGTCGACACCACGTTCCTGGCCATCGAAGCCAACGATCCAAGCAACTTCGACATGCTCAAGGGCACCACCTTCATCGGTGTGATTTCGCTGTTGGGCTGGGGCCTGGGTTACTTCGGTCAGCCGCACATCCTCGCGCGTTTCATGGCGGCGGATTCGGTGAAATCGATCGCCAATGCCCGTCGCATCTCCATGACCTGGATGATCCTGTGCCTGGGCGGCACCGTGGCCGTGGGCTTCTTCGGTATCGCCTACTTCTCGGCGCACCCGGAGGTGGCTGGCCCGGTGACCGAGAACCACGAGCGTGTGTTCATCGAACTGGCGAAAATCCTCTTTAACCCATGGGTTGCCGGTGTGTTGCTGTCGGCGATTCTCGCCGCTGTGATGAGCACCCTGAGCTGCCAATTGCTGGTGTGCTCGAGCGCCCTGACCGAAGACTTCTACAAGACCTTCCTGCGTAAAACCGCGTCCCAGGTCGAGCTGGTCTGGGTCGGTCGCGCCATGGTGCTGCTGGTAGCACTTATCGCTATCGCACTGGCCGCTGACCCGGATAACCGCGTACTGGGCCTGGTGTCCTACGCCTGGGCTGGTTTCGGCGCTGCGTTCGGCCCTGTTGTGCTGATCTCGGTGGTCTGGAAAGGCATGACCCGAGACGGCGCACTGGCCGGTATCCTGGTCGGCGCGATCACCGTTGTAGCCTGGAAACACTGGGAAGTGATGGGTTTGTACGAAATCATCCCTGGCTTCATCTTCGCCAGCCTGGCCATCTACATCGTCAGCAAGCTCGGCGCGCCGACAGCCGGAATGGTGCAGCGCTTCGAAGCGGCGGAGAAGGATTTCCACCTGAACAAGTAATGCGCTGAGCTCCGGCTCACACGAAAACGGCCCGTTTCCTACAGGAGGCGGGCCGTTTTTTTTGTGCCTGTGATTTCTCCGGTTCACTGCGATCTTCTGTAGGAGTGAGCCTGCTCGCGATAGCGGTCTGACATTCACCATCGATGTCGCAGAGACACCGCTATCGCGAGCAGGCTCACTCCTACAGTGGGACGATGGTGAGTTTAAGGGATATGTCTGTAGTTAAAGGCGTGACGTTCCGAAGGGCTTTCAGCAAACCACGTAGGGCAATTCTGAATTTCCCGTCACCTGCTCATCCCCCCTTGCCCCTCATGCAGAATCGCCCGCCCTTCATTCTGCAGAGAGACATCGGATGTTCGCCCCTGCCAATCAACCGCGTTTCACGTTGACCCTCGAAGGCACCCAGCATGACCTCAAGGTCCTTGAATTCACCGGCAGGGAGGCCATCAGCCAGCCTTTTCGCTTCGAGCTGGAACTGGTCAGCGAGCGGCCGGATCTGGAGTTGGAAAGCCTGCTGCATAGTCAGGCGTTTCTGAGTTTCGATGCTCAGGGTTCCGGCATTCATGGTCAGATTTATCAGGTCGGGCAGGGCGATTCCGCGAAGCGTCTGACACGCTATCACCTCAGCCTCGTCCCGCGTCTGACGTATCTTGGGCATCGCATCAACCAACGGATTTTCCAGCACCAGAGCGTGCCGCAAATCGTCACTCGGATTCTCAAGGACCATTCGATCCTGCGCGATGCCTTTGAATTTCGCCTCGGCAGCGAATACCCGGAGCGCGAATACTGCGTGCAATACGCTGAAAGCGATCTGGCCTTTATCCAGCGTCTATGTGCCGAGGTCGGCATTCATTACCACTTCCAACACAGCCCCGAAGGCCATTTTCTGGTCTTCGGCGACGACCAGACCGTGTTCCCGAAACTGCCCGAGCCGACGCTGTATCTGCCGGGCAGCGGCATGTCGGCTGGCGCGCCGGCGATTCAACGTTTCAACGTGCGCGTGGAAACCCGCACCAGTGTCGTCACCCGGCGTGACTACAATTTCGAAAGACCACGCCTGTCTCTGCAAGGCCGCAGCGACGGCGAACAACGTCCGGTGCTGGAGGACTACCACTTCCCCGGGCAATTCAATGATCGCGAAACCGGCAAGCACCTGGCGCGGCGAGCGCTGGAACGGCACGTCGCTGACTACCGTCAGGCCGAAGGCCGCAGCGACGAATCCGCATTGGTCTGCGGACATTTCCTGCAGCTCACCGAACATCCGCGCAGCGACTGGAATGATCTGTGGTTGCTCACTGCCGTTGAACACCGGGGCCGTCAGCCGCAGGTGCTCGAGGAATCGGTGACCAGCGATGGCGAATCGTTCCAGGGTTACCGCAATACCTTCGTGGCCACACCGTGGGACGTGTTCTATCGTCCGGCGCTCGGGCCGGAGAAACCGCGCATGTCCGGTTACCAACCCGCCGTTGTCACTGGTCCGAAAGACCTGGAAATCCATTGCGATGAATACGGGCGGGTCAAAGTCCAACTGGCCTGGGATCGCGATGGCGAGCTGAACGAGCACTCCAGTTGCTGGCTACGTGTCGCGGCCGGTTGGGCCCACGATCACTACGGCAGCGTGTTGATTCCGCGAGTCGGAATGGAAGTGCTGGTCGGCTTCATCGATGGCGATGCCGACAAGCCGCTGGTCATGGGTTGCCTGCCAAATGCGGCGACCCCGGTGCCGCTGGACCTGCCGGCGGACAAGACCCGCAGCATTTTCCGCAGCCAGAGCAGCCCCGGCGGTGGCGGGTATAACGAACTGCGCATCGAGGACAAGAAGGGCGCCGAGGAAATCTACCTGCGTGCCCAGCGCAACTGGACCCAGCACGTACTCAACGACCAGCAACTGCAGGTCGATAATCAGCGCAGTGTGGTCGTCGCCGGCACTGTCCGCCATGAACTCAAGGCCGACGAGCAACGCATCACCCATGGTCGGCGGCAGACCGAGGTCAGGCAGGATGACCATTTGTCCGTACTCGGCGACCAGCAGGTTCGGGTGAACAGCCAGGCGACCAGCGCTTCTGCGCAGATCCATATAAGCGCGGGCCAGCAAGTGGTCATCGATGGCGGCGCGAGTGCGACGATTCAGGCGGGCGGGCAGTGGATCAATATCGGCCCCGGCGGGATTTTCAGCAGCGTACCGATTGTCGTGGGCGGCGCGCCGATGCTGGCGACCAGCGCTGCGCCAGTGGTGCCGGGACTGGTGGAAAAACTCGCCGCGCCGGCAGCCATCCTCACCGCCGCACAAATCATGAGTTTCAAGGGCGATGCGCCGTTCTGCGAAGAGTGTGAACGTTGTAAGGACGGTGTTTGTGCAGTCTGAAGAATTGACGCCCGAACAGTGGCTGGCGCGTCAGCCGCTGCACGCGTCGGAGCAACTGTTCGCAATTTTCAGCCGCGCCAGTGATGCCGATGTTTTTGCGGCCTGGCGGGGCACGGCTGATCCGATCTGGGCCGAGACGATTTATGCCGAGTGGGACGCGGTGATGCCTTACGTGGGAATTGTCGCTGCGGACAGTGAGTTTTTACGTTGGGTGGCACAAACCGACTCGCGGGATTGGGGGTGGCTGGCGGTGTCTTCGGCGGATCTGGAAGCGCTGGTCGAGCATTTCCGCAGCTTGACTCAAGTGCTGATGCCGGACGGTAAACCAGTGTTTTTTCGCTTCTGGGATGGGCGGTATCTGCTGCCTCTATTGCAGGTCGATGAGGTCAATCCGGCGCAGTTGCTGCCGGTGATTTCGCGAGGCTTGATCAATGGCAAAGCCGTTGAAATCGGCGGCCGGGCGCTGGTTTCGGGGCGAGTCTTTCCGTGGTGGAGGGTGCCGGACCGGGTGTTGACGCAGACCGATGAAAGCGTTCGCGTCGCGAATGTTCTGCAATGGCTAGGCGAGGAGCAACCGGCCGTGTTCGAGGCGTTTCCCGAGGCGGTGCTGCGCTGCAAGGTCGGGCAGTTTTTCAAATCATCGATGTCGGAAGATTCGTCACGATCAGCGCTTCTGGAGTTTTTGCTGGCAGAGGCAGAGTGAAATTTCGGGGCAAACGCTTCGGACGTTTCCTTCGAATTGCGGCGGTTTTCATGAACTGGTGCGCGGTGGGTTGCAGGGATAGTCTTTTCGTTGTCACTGCGAGAGTGGTGGCAGGGGGTAGGATCCCGAACTCTGAAGTGCACAAGCGCCGCAGGCTGAATACGAGGGTCAAAACGTATTCATGAGAAGTTGACGGCGGCTGTGTGCGGGACACGTTTCGACGTGGCTGATTTGGAGTTCTCAGTTCCTACTCCCGCACATGGCTGCCACCCAAACCCGTAGGAAGGTCAATGGCGGCTCCACTCAGAACTTCAGGGATGCCAAGAATGACAACGACAAAACATGATCCGCCCTACAAGAAAATCGAACCTCACCCCGACAACCGCTTCATGGCCCTGACCGGCAATTGCAGCGACATGCCCAGCCTGTTCATCGACACCCACGTGCCCCTCGACATCCTCATGGACGCCGCCAACTACCGCATTCGCGCCGTGGCCCAGGTCCTGGAAAACATGTGCATGCGCGGCTCGATCGAATGCGACTCCGTGATCCTCAGCGACTTCGCCCTGCTGTGCGCCATCCCATTGCGCGATGGCTGTGATGTGCTGGACGTCATCGGCAAGCGCCTGCGCAGCTTACCCGCCTGAAAAAGATCAAAAGATCGCAGCTTTCTGCAGAGTGAGCGCCTATCCCATTTAGGAGCTGCCGAAGGCTGCGATCTTTTGATGTTGAGGCCCGCTCGGCTGCGAACCCCTGACTTGCCGCCCGGTAAAAGGTAAACTTTGCGGCCCTCGCAGGAGCAGCCATGAATTATCGTCACGCCTTCCATGCCGGCAATCACGCCGATGTGTTCAAACACCTGACCTTGACCCGCCTCATCGCCCTGATGTCGCGCAAGGAGCAGCCGTTTGCCTATCTCGACACGCACGCCGGCATTGGTCTGTATGACTTGCAGGGCGATCAGGCCAATCGCACCGGCGAGTACCTGGAAGGCATCGCGCGGTTGTGGGATCAGCCGGACCTGCCGGCGCTGACCGCCGACTACATGAAGGTGCTGCACGAGATGAACCCGGATGGCCAGTTGCGCTACTACCCGGGTTCGCCCGAGCTGGCGCGGCGTCTGACCCGGCCGCAGGATCGGGTGATGCTCAACGAGAAGCACCCCGAAGACGGTGTGTTGCTCAAGGACAACATGGCCGGTGATCGTCGGGTGAAAGTGCATCTGGGCGAGGGCTGGCATGTGGCGCGGGCGATGTTGCCGGTGCAGGAGAAGCGCGCGGTGATGCTGATCGATCCGCCGTTCGAGCAGCTCGACGAGATGCAGCGCTGTGCGGCGTCGATGAAAGAAGCCATCGGCCGTATGCGCCAGACCGTAGCTGCGATCTGGTATCCGGTGAAGGATCAGCGTGCACTGCGGCGCTTCTATCAGGATCTGGCCGGCACGGGTGCGCCGAAGCTGCTGCGTGTCGAGTTGCTCGTGCATCCGCTGGACACGCCGAACAGCCTGAACGGTTCCGGGCTGGCGATCGCCAATCCGCCGTGGGGGCTGGAGGAAGAGTTGCGTGAGTTGCTGCCGTGGCTGTCGAAGACGCTGGGGCAGACCCAGGGCGGCTGGCAGATGGATTGGCTGATTGCCGAGAGCTGATCAACAGCAAGATCAAAAGATCGCAGCCTTCGGCAGCTCCTACAGTTGAAATGCGTTTCCCTGTAGGAGATGCCGACGGCTGCGATCTCTTGATTTCAGGGGTTAGTTGGCTGCCAGGCTCGCCGGCAAGCGAACACCGGGGCCGCCCATGCCGCAGTACACTTCCGGCTTCTTCGCCAGAGACAGATGGAGATCGGCCCAGGCGCACGACACGGTCGGTGTCC
>NZ_QETJ01000010.1:0-89423 GCF_003105095.1 Pseudomonas sp. NDM
GCGGTGTGTCAGTCAACTCATCGCTGAATGAAACACCGCATTCGCGAGCAGGCTCGCTCCCACACAGCATTCAGACCAGGCTTAGTCGCGGAAGTTGTTGAACTGCAGCGGCATGCCGAATTCCTTCGCACGCAGTGCCGCGATGGCTTCCTGGAGGTCGTCGCGCTTCTTGCCGGTGACACGCACCTGCTCGCCCTGAATGGCGGCCTGCACTTTCAGTTTGGCCTCCTTGATGTGGCCGACGATTTTCTTCGCAAGTTCTTTGTCGATGCCTTCCTTGAGGATGGCGTCCTGCTTCATCAGTTTGCCGGAAGCGTAAGCCTCCTTGACCTCGAGGCACTGCACGTCGATCTTGCGCTTGGTCAGCGCCAGCTTGAGGATTTCGATCATCGCTTCGAGCTGGAAAGCGGCTTCGGCGGTGAGGCTGACGGTCAGGTCTTTTTCCTTGAACTCGAAGCTGCCTTTGCCTTTCAGGTCATAACGACGATCGAGTTCCTTCACGGCGTTCTCGACCGCGTTGGTAAGTTCGTGTTTGTCCAGTTCGGATACCACGTCGAACGACGGCATGTAATCTCTCCAATAAAAAGGCGCGCTCGATGTGGATGGAGCGCGCTTGGCTTGCGGTTAAAATCGGGCTCATTATAACGGGTCTTTTCCTACCGATACGGCGAGCCGCACATGCCTGCAAGCAATCGAGCAAAAAACTGATGTCGACCATCTGGCATGTCTTGGGCGCCGGCAGTCTCGGCACACTCTGGGCGACACGGCTGGCCCGCGCCGGATTGGCCGTGCGACTGATCCTGCGCGACCCGTCACGCTTGCGCAGCTATGCAGCTGGTGGCGGATTAACCCTGGTAGAAAACGGACAAGCTCATACCTATGCAGTTCCCGGCGAAACCCCGGACAGCCCCGAGCCGATTCGCCGTCTGCTGGTCGCGTGCAAGGCCTATGACGCCGAAGAGGCCGTCGCCCGCCTCGCTTCACGCCTCGCTCCGGATGCCGAATTGATCCTCCTGCAAAACGGTCTGGGCAGTCAGGACGCCGTGGCCGCGCGCCTGCCGCAAGCGCGCTGCATCAGCGCGTCCAGCACCGAGGGCGCGTTTCGCGATGGCGATTGGCGGGTGGTGTTCGCCGGCCACGGTTTCAACTGGCTGGGCGATATCGGCAATCCGCTGGCACCGGTCTGGCTCGACGATCTGCAAGCGGCAAATATTCCCCATGAATGGAGCGCCGACATCCTCACTCGGCTGTGGCGCAAACTGGCGCTGAACTGCGCGATCAACCCGCTGACCGTGCTCCACGACTGCCGTAACGGCGGCCTGACAGCGCATCACTGCGAGGTCGCTACGCTCTGCGCCGAACTGACTGAACTGCTCGAACGCTGTGGTCAGCCGACAGCGGCAGACAATCTGCAAGCGGAGGTCGAGCGGGTGATCCACGCCACCGCCGCCAATTACTCTTCGATGTATCAGGACGTCGCCAACCAGCGCCGCACCGAAATCAGCTATCTATTGGGCCACGCGTGCAAAGTCGCTGAGCGCCATCAGTTGAACCTGCCGCACCTGCACCAGTTGCAGCAACGTCTGGTCGCTCATCTGCGCAACCGTGGATTGCCCAGCGACTGAGCAGCCGCTAGGCTGACGGCTTGTTCCCCTGCTGCGATAAACCCGATGCCATTGCGCCAGCGCCTCGAAAACCTGCCGGTTGGCCAGAAACTGCTGGCCGCCCTGCTGGTGTTGTTGACCACGGTTCTGCTGGTCGCCAACCTGACCTTTATCAGCGCCGCCTACTACATTTCCCAGGAAAGCATGGCGCCACAGGCCCTGCAGACCATCGGCCGGCTGATCGCCAATCCGAGTCTGGTCAGCGACGCGCTGGAGTCGCCGCGCAGCGCCGAGCGCCTGCTCAAGGAACTCGACAGTTATTCACCGTTGCGCGCCGCTGCCCTGTACGACGGCAAGGGTGAACGTCTGGCGCAGGTGCAGCGCGGTGAAAAGCTCAGCCTGCCCGAGCGCTATCGCCATGTCGAAGCCTGGCAACTCACCGAATTTCGCAGCAATCAACTGATCACCCTGCCCCGCCCCGGTGCCGCGCCGGGGCATCTGTTGCTGGTCGCCAGCAGCGAATTGCCGATGGCGTTCTACACCGGCACCCTGACCGCCAGCCTCGGCATCCTGATCTTCAGCGTCTTGTTGTGGCTGGTGATTGCCCGGCAGATCAAACGTCTGATCACCCGCCCCATTCATCAGCTCGAGGAGCTGTCCCGCCAGGTCACCCGCGAAGAGAACTACGCGCTGCGCGCTGCACGGGGCAATCACGACGAAATCGGCAGCCTGGCCGAGGCGTTCAACACCATGCTCTCGCGCATCGAAGCCCGCGAGCAGCAGCTCAAACGCGCCCGTGATGACTCGCAAGCCGCCTACGATCAGGCGCAGGGGCTGGCCGAGGAAACCCGCCACACCAATCGCAAACTGGAGCTGGAAGTCCAGGTGCGCAGCAAGATCGAGAAGAAACTCACCGGCTTCCAGAATTACCTCAACAGCATTATCGACTCGATGCCTTCAGCGCTGATCGCCCTCGACGAGCAGCTTTACGTCACCCAGTGGAACCAGGAGGCCAGCGCGCTCTCCGGCACGCGCCTGGACGAGGCACTGAACCAGCCGATCTTCCTCGCCTTCGAACCGCTCAAGCCGTTTCTGCCGCAGCTCAAGGCTACCGTCGAGCAGCACACCGTGGCGAAAGTCGATCGGGTGACCTGGTTCAAGGACGATGAACCGAAACATTACGCGCTGACGTTTTATCCGCTGATGGGCGGTGCCGGGCGTGGCGTGGTGATCCGTATCGACGACATCACCCAGCGCCTGTCGCTGGAAGAAATGATGGTGCAGTCGGAGAAGATGCTCTCGGTCGGTGGCCTTGCGGCTGGCATGGCCCATGAAATCAACAACCCGCTTGGCGCGATCCTGCACAACGTGCAGAACATCCGTCGGCGGTTGTCGGCGGATCTGCCGAAGAACATCGAGACCGCCGAACAACTGGGCATCGAACTGGATGCCGTCAACCGGTACCTGCAGGGCCGCGAAGTCCCGCAATTGCTCGATGGCATTCAACAGGCGGGCGCCCGCGCGGCGAAGATCGTCACGCACATGCTCAGCTTCAGCCGTCGCAGCACCCGGCAGATGGCGCCGTGCGATCTGCCGGCGCTGATCGATCAGGCGGTGGAAATCGCCGGCAACGACTTCGATCTGGCGATTGGTTTCGACTTCAAGGGTCAAGCGATCATCCGCCAGTTCGATCCGGCATTGGGGCCGGTGCCGGGCACCGCCAACGAGCTCGAACAGGTGCTGCTCAATCTGCTGAAAAACGCCGCCCAGGCGATTCATCAGCGCGAAGACGACAGCGAACCGGGACGGATCATTTTGCGCACCAGACTCAATCCGCCGTGGGCCGAGATTCAGGTCGAGGACAACGGCATCGGCATGAGCGAGAACGTGCGCAAGCGTACCTTCGAGCCGTTCTTTACCACCAAGGAAATCGGCCAGGGCACCGGCCTTGGCTTGTCGGTGTCGTACTTCATCATCACCAACAACCACAAAGGCCAGATGGAAGTGCAGTCGGCGCCCGGTCAGGGCACTTGCTTCACCCTGCGTCTGCCGCTGGTACAACCGGCGCCGTTGACCGCCGAAACCAATTCACTACCGAGGTAACCCATGGGCTTTCGCTTGTCGAAGATCTACACCCGCACCGGCGACAAAGGCGAGACCGGCCTCGGTGACGGCCGTCGCGTCCCCAAGGATCACCCGCGCATCGAGGCGATTGGCGAGGTCGATACGCTGAACAGTCAGGTCGGCGTGTTGCTGGCGGGCCTGCTCGCCGAGCGTGAAGTGCATCCGGGGCTCAACGAGATCATTGAGGTGTTGGCGCCGTGTCAGCACCGCTTGTTTGACCTTGGCGGCGAACTGGCGATGCCGGCGTATCAGGCGCTGAACGAGGCTGAAATCCAGCGGCTGGAAGCGGCGATCGATGTCTGGAATGAAGAGCTGGGGCCGCTGGAAAACTTCATCCTGCCCGGCGGCTCGATGTTGATTGCGCAAGCGCATGTCTGCCGCAGTCTGGCCCGCAGCGCCGAGCGCCGGTGTCAGCATTTGAACGCGATCGAACCGTTGGCCGGGGTTGGCCTGGCGTATATCAATCGGCTGTCGGATTTGCTGTTTGTGGCCGCGCGGTTGATTGCGCGGCGGCAGGGAGTGGCGGAGATTTTGTGGCAGCCGGCGGCAAAACCTGAGAAGAAGTAGCGCCTGTCAGGGCGCCTTCGCGAGCAGGCTCGCTCCTACAGTGACCATATTTCTTCAGTTGAAACGCGGTCATTGTAGGAGTGAGCCTGCTCGCGATAGGGTCAGTAGCCGCTATACAGGATCAGGCCAGAACGCCCGAATCCCCGCCACACCCTGCGCCCCGACATCCCAAGCCTTCTCACGCTCCGCCGGCCCTACCCCACCGAGCAGGAACACCGGTTTGCTAAAACCGTCAATCAACGCCGCAGCCTGCTCCCAGCCCAACGGCTGTGCATCCGGGTGCGTCAGCGTCGGCTGCACCGGCGACAGGGTGACGAAGTCGACGCCCATCTGCTCCGCCAGCGCCAATTCCTCAGCGTTATGGCACGACGCCGCGAGCCAGCGCTCCGCCGGCAACGGACGCCCTGCCGCCGCGTATTTCCGCAGCTGGGCGGCGGTGATGTGCCAGCCCGCCGACGGGAAATCGCCGAGCCACTCGAACGGCCCCTTGATCATCAACTGCGCCTTGCCCGCGCACAGGCCAACCGCGTCCACCGCCAGATCGCGGTATTTCGGGTCGTAGCCATTCGGTGCGCGCAGCTGGATCAATTTGATGCCGCCAGCAATCGCCTTCTGGATGCCGCGCAACAACGCCGGGCCTTCGAGATCTTCCGGGGTGATCAGGTATTCGGCAGGCAAACGCGCCGCCGCGACGATTGGCTGGTTAGCCGCCGGGAATTCATAGTTGACCAGCTCTCTGGCGCTGACCCAGGCCAGTGGCTGGCCTTCAGCACCGTGGGGTTCGTCGCTGAATGCCGAAACTTCCCAGACATCCAGCAACACCTGTTTGTCCGGGTAGTCGTGGCGAACCTTGATCAACGGACGGGCAGCATCAACGACGATGCCCAGCTCTTCGTGCAGCTCGCGAGCCAGTGCCGATTCGACTGATTCGTCAGCCTCGACCTTGCCACCGGGAAATTCCCACAAGCCGCCCTGATGCTGAGTGTCGGCGCGGCGGGCGATAAGGATTTTGCCGGCGCCGTCACGAATGACGGCAGCGGCGACGTGGACGCGTTTCACGGGTTCAATTCCTCCAGTCCAGCCTTTTGCCACGCCTTGAAGGCGGGCCATTGGTAGACGGTTTCAACATAAGCTTCGTCGATCGCAGGCAGCTTCACCTGATAAGTGCGCAGGCGCACGGCGATCGGCGCGAAAAAGGCATCGGCGAGGCTGACCCGCCCGAACAGGTATGGCCCCTCTTCCGTTGCCGCCGCACGGCATTCGGCCCAGAGCGCGAGCATGCGTTCGATATCGACCTTCACTTCTGGCGGCACCGGGTTCAGCGGCGCGTCCTGGCTGAGGTTGAACGGCATGTGGTTGCGCATGGCGAAGAAACCGCTGTGCATTTGTGCGCAGGCCGAGCGGGCCTGGGCGCGGGCAAAAGTATCGCTCGGCCAGAGCTGCTCGGACGGAAACTGCTCCGCGAGGTATTCAGCGATGGCCAGCGAATCGGCGATGGTGCCGCGGGTGGTCTGCAGCAGCGGCACCTTGCCGGTCGGCGAATGCTTGAGCAGGCGTTCGCGGGTGTCGGGCTTGCCGAGTTTGATCAGCTCTTCGCTGTAGGGTGCGCCGGTCAGCTCCAGCGCCAGTGCCGCACGCAGGGACCAGGAGGAAAGCAGTTTGTCGCCGATGATCAGGTGCAGGGACATGGTGTGGCGCCTTTTCGTCAGAGGGAAAACTCTAATTTTGTAGTGTCCGGACTGGCGCTATCGCGAGCAGGCTCACTCCTACAGTGGATGTGTGAAACGACACATATCTCTGTGGGAGCCAGCCTGCTGGCGATGCAGGCGACTCGGTCCCAGGCTGGATCAGGTGCGGTATTCAGCGTTGATCTTCACGTATTCATGCGACAGGTCGGTGGTCCAGATGGTTTCGCTGCAATCGCCGCGACCCAGTTCAATGCGGATGGTGATTTCTTCCTGCTGCATCACTGCCGAGCCCTGAGCTTCAGTGTAGGTGGCCGCACGGGCGCCACGGCTGGCGATGCACACGTCGCCGAGGAATACGTCGATCTTGCTCACGTCCAGGTCCGGCACACCGGCGCGGCCCACGGCGGCGAGGATGCGCCCCCAGTTCGGGTCGGAGGCGAACAGCGCGGTCTTGATCAGCGGCGAGTGCGCCACGGTATAGCCGACGTCCAGGCATTCCTGGTGGTTGCCGCCGCCATTCACTTCAACAGTGACAAACTTGGTCGCACCTTCGCCGTCACGCACGATGGCCTGCGCCACGTCCATGCACACTTCGAACACGGCTTGTTTGAGCTTGGCGAACAGCTCGCCTTCTGCGCGGGTGATTTCCGGCAGCGCGGCTTTGCCAGTGGCGATCAGCATGCAGCAGTCGTTGGTCGAGGTGTCGCCGTCGATGGTGATGCGGTTGAACGACTTGTTGGCACCGTCGAGCATCAGGTTGTGCAGCACGTCGCGGGAGACTTTGGCATCGGTGGCAATGTAACCGAGCATGGTCGCCATGTTCGGACGAATCATCCCTGCGCCTTTGCTGATGCCGGTGACGGTGATGGTCACGCCGTCATGCTCGAACTGGCGGCTGGCGCCCTTCGGCAAAGTATCGGTGGTCATGATGCCGGTGGCAGCAGCTTCCCAGTTGTTTTCCGACAGGTCGTCCAGCGCGGCTTGCAGTGCGCCTTCGATTTTCTCGACCGGCAGCGGCTCGCCGATCACACCCGTGGAGTACGGCAGGATCTGGCTGGCGTCGACGCCGGTCAGCTCAGCCAGTCTGGCAGTGGTGCGCTCGGCGGCGGCCAGGCCTGGTTCGCCGGTGCCGGCGTTGGCGTTGCCGGTGTTGGTCAGCAAGTAACGCACAGCGTTGTTCACGCGTTTTTTCGCCAGGATCACCGGCGCGGCGCAGAACGCGTTCAGGGTGAACACGCCAGCCACGGTCGAACCTTCAGCGCAGCGCATCACCACCACATCCTTGCGCCCCGGGCGCTTGATGCCGGCCGAGGCGATACCGAGTTCAAAACCGGCAACCGGGTGCAACGTTGGCAAAGGACCAAGACCAACAGCCATGAATGCGCTCCTTACTCAATGATGTCAGCACCGCCACGGGAAAGGACGGTGGGATAAATGGCAAAACGCCGCGACGGCAGGAGCCGGTCGCGGCGCGGGGTGTTCAGCGATTGAAACGGGTTTTACTGGATCTGCCCGTGGCAATGCTTGTATTTCTTGCCCGAACCGCAGAAGCACAGTTCGTTGCGACCCAGCTTCTGCTCGTTGCGAACCGGAGCAGCGGCGGTGGCCAGCGCCACATCGACCTCTTCACCCAACGCTTCCGGCTGATCCAGCCCAGGGGCTTCGGCGTGTTCGAACTGCATGCGCGCCGCCAGTGCTTCGGCTTCCTGACGCAGGCGCTGCTCTTCGGCTTCCGGATCTTCGCGGCGGACCTGAACGTGCGAGAGCACGCGGATCGAGTCGCGCTTGATCGAATCGAGCAGCTCGGAGAACAGGGTGAACGACTCGCGCTTGTATTCCTGCTTCGGGTTCTTCTGCGCATAACCACGCAAGTGAATGCCGTGACGCAGGTGATCCATGGTCGACAGGTGGTCTTTCCACAGGTCGTCGAGTACGCGCAGGACGATCTGCTTCTCGAACGAGCGCAGCGCCTCGGCACCGGCCTGGTCTTCTTTCTCGTTGTACGCCGCCATCAGCTCGGTCATGAGCTTCTCGCGCAGGGTTTCTTCGTACAGGTGATCGTCTTCGTCGAGCCATTGCTGGATCGGCAGCTTCACGCCGAAATCGCTTTCGATGGACGCTTCCAGACCGGCCACGTCCCACTGCTCTGGCAGCGATTGCGGCGGAATGTGCGCGCTGACGGTAGCGTTGAGCACGTCCTGACGGAAGTCGGCGATGGTTTCACCGATGTTGTCAGCGGCCAACAACGTGTTACGCATGTGATAGATCACTTTACGCTGTTCGTTGTTGACGTCGTCGAACTCGAGCAATTGCTTGCGGATGTCGAAGTTGCGGCCTTCAACCTTGCGCTGCGCCTTCTCGATCGCGTTGGTCACCATGCGGTGCTCGATCGCTTCGCCCGGCTGCATGCCCAGGGCTTTCATGAAGTTCTTCACCCGGTCAGAGGCGAAGATGCGCATCAGGCTGTCTTCCAGCGACAGGTAGAAGCGGCTCGAACCGGCATCGCCCTGACGGCCGGCACGGCCACGCAGCTGGTTGTCGATACGGCGTGATTCGTGACGCTCGGAAGCGATTACCTGCAAGCCGCCGGATTCCAGCACTTGTTGGTGACGCTTCTGCCAGTCGGCCTTGATCTGGGCGATCTGCTCAGGGGTCGGGTTTTCCAGCGAAGCGACTTCCACTTCCCAGTTGCCGCCCAACAGGATGTCGGTACCACGACCAGCCATGTTGGTGGCGATGGTCAGCGCACCCGGACGACCGGCCTGAGCGATGATTTCGGCTTCTTTCTCGTGGAACTTGGCGTTGAGAACCTTATGTTCGATGCCTTCTTTGACGAGCAATGCGGACATGTGCTCGGAAGTCTCGATGGTCGCGGTACCCACCAGCACTGGACGACCGGCCGCCATGCTTTCCTTGATGTCCGCCACGATTGCCGCGTATTTCTCTTCGGCGGTGAGGAACACCAGGTCGTTGTAGTCTTTACGCGCCAACGGTTTGTTCGGCGGGATGACCATGACTTCCAGACCATAGATCTGGTGGAATTCGAACGCTTCGGTGTCGGCGGTACCGGTCATGCCGGACAGCTTGGTGTACAGACGGAAGTAGTTCTGGAAAGTCGTCGAGGCCAGGGTCTGGCTCTCGGCCTGAATGTTCAGGCCTTCCTTCGCTTCGATCGCCTGGTGCAGGCCTTCGGACAGACGACGACCCGGCATGGTCCGGCCGGTGTGCTCGTCGACCAGTACGACCTGGCCGTCCTGCACGATGTATTCGATATTGCGGTTGAACAGTTTGTGCGCACGCAGACCGGCATAGACGTGGGTCAGCAGACCGAGGTTGTGCGCCGAGTACAGGCTCTCGCCTTCGGCCAGCAGGCCGACGCGGGTGAGCATGTCTTCGATGAACTGGTGACCGGCTTCGTTGAGCTCGACCTGACGGGTCTTTTCGTCAACGGTGTAGTGTCCGGCCTTGGTGACCTGGCCTTCGACTTCCTCGACGTGCAGTTCCAGCTGCGGGATCAGTTTGTTGATCTCCATGTACAGCTTGGAGCTGTCCTCGGCCTGACCGGAAATGATCAGCGGGGTACGCGCTTCGTCGATGAGGATGGAGTCGACTTCGTCAATCACGGCAAAGTTGAGTTCGCGCTGGAATTTTTCATCCATGCTGAACGCCATGTTGTCGCGCAGGTAGTCGAAACCGAATTCGTTGTTGGTGCCGTAGGTGATGTCGGCGGCGTAGGCGGCACGCTTCTCTTCCGGCGGCTGGAACGGCGTCACGACGCCGACGGTCAGGCCGAGGAATTCATACAGCGGGCGCATCCAGTTGGCGTCACGGCGGGCCAGGTAGTCGTTCACGGTCACAACGTGCACGCCCTTGCCGGACAATGCGTTGAGGTAAACACCCAAAGTGGCCACGAGGGTCTTGCCCTCACCGGTGCGCATTTCGGCGATCTTGCCTTCGTGCAAGGTCATGCCGCCGACGAGTTGCACGTCGAAGTGGCGCATGCCCATCACGCGTTTGCCGGCCTCGCGGGCTACGGCAAAGGCTTCCGGCAACAGCTTGTCGAGGGTTTCCCCTTTGGCGATACGGGCCTTGAACTCGGCGGTCTTGGCACGCAATTGATCGTCCGAAAGGGCCACCATTTGCTCTTCGAAGGCATTGACGAGCTGCACCGTCTTGAGCATGCGTTTGACTTCACGCTCGTTCTTGCTTCCAAAAAGTTTCTTTAACAAAGGCGCAAACATATCGGCAGGATCTTCCACACTAAAGGGATGGAGGGCGGCCCCGTGAGTCGCCCGTGCAGCCCTCATGGCCGCATGCGAACGAGCATTCTACCCGGAAACGGTGGTGAGGAAAGTGGCGATGTTCCACGATGCTGGCACTGCGCTTTGACGGGGCTCACTTAAAATAGGGGCGTTTTGCTCAACTTCAACCCGTCGGGGAAAGAAGTCAGGCGTTGATTTAATGAGCAAAGCAGGGACAAAAGCAATGGGCCAGTGGTTCCACAGCTTTCTGCTAACATGGCGCCTCTGTTACTTCAGGTGTTCGATCATGGCGTTTCGCCCTCTTACGGCCAGAGCACCCGCCGTCCTGTTACGCGAAGCCAGGCCGCTCAAAGCCATCCTCGGCCATGCCCAGCGCCTCGAGCATTTGCAGCGCCTGCTCGAAAGCCAGCTGCAACCGGCCGCCCGCGAGCATTGCCGGGTGGCCAAGTGGCGCGAAGGCGAACTGTCGCTGGTGGTCACTGACGGTCACTGGGCCACGCGCCTGCGCTACCAGCAAAAACGCCTGCAACGGCAGCTGCAATTGTTCGAAGAGTTCGCCAGCCTGACGCGGATCAAATTCAGTGTGCGCCCGCCGATCGTCCAGCATCGGGCGACTGGGCACACGATGGATTTGTCGAGCAGCGCGGCGGAGACGATTCAGTCGACGGCCGACGGGATCAGCGATCCGGGATTGCGCGCGGCGCTGGAGCGGTTGGCGGCGCATGCCAAGGGTAAAGCCTGAAGCAAAATCAAAAGATCGCAGCCTTCGGCAGCTCCTACAGAATGAATGCATTTCAACTGTAGGAGCTGCCGAAGGCTGCGATCTTTGCTTTTAGCGGCGCTTGCTGCCGCCGAGCAGCGACCCCATCAACCCGCGCACCAACTGCTTGCCGAGGTTATTGGCCGCCTGGCGCATCGCCGATTTCAGCGCCTGCCCTGCCGCCGTGCCGAGGAATTCCCCCGCGCGATCAGCGAGGCTTGGCCCTTCGGCCTGTTTACCTGCCGGCGTTTCGGCCTCAGGCGCCAGCCCTTTGCGACCCATCAGGATTTCATAGGCCGACTCACGATCGATCGGCTTGTCATAGCGGCCCCTGAACGGCGAGCCGGCGATCAGCATGGTGCGTTCGGTTTCGGTCAACGGCCCGATCCGCGATTGCGGCGGCGCCACCAGCACGCGCTGGACCATTTCCGGCGTGCCCCTGTCGGTCAACGTGCCCACCAGCGCCTCGCCAATCCCCAGTTCGGTCAGCACCGACAGGCTGTCGAACGCCGGATTCGGCCGAAAGCCATCCGCCACGGCGCGCAGGGATTTCTGTTCTTTTGCGGTGAACGCACGCAGACCATGCTGAATGCGCAAGCCCAACTGCGCCAGTACATCGTCCGGCAGATCCGCCGGCGATTGGGTGACAAAGTAAACCCCCACACCTTTGGATCGGATCAAACGCACCACTTGCTCCAGACGCTCCTGCAAAGCCTTGGGCGTGTCGCCGAAGAGCAAATGCGCCTCGTCGAAAAACAGCGCCAGCAGCGGCTTTTCGGCGTCGCCGCGTTCGGGCAGTTGCTCGAACAACTCGGCCAGCAGCCACAGCAGGAACGTTGCGTAAACCTTCGGCGCCTCGTGCACCAGCCGGCTGGCGTCGAGCAGATGGATGCGGCCACGGCCATCCGCCCCCGGTTGCAGAATGTCCTCGAGTTGCAGCGCCGGCTCGCCGAACAGCGCTTCGGCGCCCTGCTGTTCCAGCGTCGCCAAGCGGCGTAACAGTGCCTGGCTGGAACCGGTGGTCATCAGCGCCGCGTCTTCGCCGAGCAACTGCGGGTTGTCCTTGAGGTGATTGAGCAGCGCTTTCAGATCCTTGAGATCCAGCAGCAACAGCCCTTCGCGATCCGCCACTTTGAAGGCCGCGTAAAGCGCCGACTGCTGACTGTCGGTCAGCTCGAGCAGGCTGCCGATCAGCAACGGGCCCATTTCGCTCAGGGTGGTGCGCAGCGGATGACCGGATTCACCGTGGATGTCCCACAGCGTGACGGGATAAGCCTGAGGCGTGTGACCGAGCCACGGCATGCCGGCAATGCGCTCGGCCACTTTGCCCTGCGGGTTGCCAGCGGCGCCGAGGCCGCACAGGTCGCCCTTGATGTCGGCGGCGAACACCGCCACGCCAGCATCGCTGAACGCTTCGGCCAGACGCTGCAACGTCACGGTTTTACCGGTGCCGGTGGCGCCGGCGATCAGTCCGTGGCGGTTGGCCAGGCGCATGGCCTGAGCAATGGGTTGCGCGGCCGGATCAGCGCCGATAACGAGTTGCAAGGAGTCAGGCATTTTCTCACCCAATGGTTAATCTTTGATGACACATGGCCGATACATAAATTGGACAGACCCGTCAGAAATTCGGGTCGGACATTTCCCTAAGGAGAGCCGGAAATTTCAGTTTTTCAACCTTGCCCATAGTGCGCGCCTCTATCAAAGCACGCCCAGGACATTAAGACCTTAGCGGAACCCCAAGCCATGAACAAAAACCTGCGCTTCAGCCATAAGATTTTGCTTGCCGCCGCCCTCATCGTCATTGCCGCTTTCGCCTCGTTCACGCTGTACAACGATTGGCTGCAGCGCAATGCGATCCGCGATGATCTCAATAACTACCTCAATGAAATGGGCGAGGTCACCGCCGGCAATATCCAGACCTGGCTCAGCGGGCGCATCTTGCTGATCGAGAACGCCGCGCAGAACATCGCCATCAACCCGGAACCTGCCACGGTCGCCAGCCTGCTGGAGCAGAAAAGCCTGACCTCGACGTTCATGGCCACCTACCTGGGCGATGCCACCGGGCACTTCACCATCCGCCCGGACGTGAAGATGCCGGACGGTTTCGATCCGCGCGTACGCCCTTGGTATAAAGGTGCCGAAAGCAGCAGCACGTCGACCCTGACCGAACCCTACATCGATGCCGCCACCGGCCAGTTGATCATCTCCATCGCCACCGCGTCGAAAAAGGCCGGGCAGAGCGTCGGCGTGGTCGGCGGCGATCTCAGCCTGCAATCGCTGGTCGATACCCTCGCCGCGCGGGATTTCGACGGGATGGGCTATGTGTTCCTGGTCAGCGCCGACGGCAAGATCCTCGTCCACCCGGACAAGGCTCTGGTGATGAAATCGCTCAAGGAAGCCTACCCGCAGGACACCCCGCGCATCAGCAGCGACTTCAGTGAAGTGACGGTGGATGGCAAAACCCGCATTGTCACTTTCGCTCCGATCAAAGGCCTGCCGTCGGTGAACTGGTACATCGGTTTGTCGATCGACAAGGATCAGGCCTACGCGATGCTCAGCCAATTCCGCACCTCGGCGGTGATCGCGACCATTATTGCCGTGGCGATCATCATTGCCCTGCTCGGCATGCTTATCCGTCTGCTGATCCAGCCGCTGCACGTGATGACCCGCGCCATGGAAGACATCGCCGACGGTGAAGGTGACCTGACCAAACGTCTGAACATCGTCAATAACGATGAATTCGGCATCCTCGGCACCGCGTTCAACCGTTTCGTCGAGCGTATTCACGGCTCGATCCGCGAAGTGTCCTCGGCCACCGGCCAGGTCAATGAGGTCGCCCTGCGCGTCGTTGCTGCGTCGAACTCGTCGATGTACAACTCCGACCAGCAAGCTTCGCGCACCAGCAGCGTCGCTGCCGCGATCAATCAGCTCGGCGCCGCCGCGCAGGAAATTGCCCGCAATGCCGCGCAAGCTTCGAATCAGGCCAGTGACGCACGGGGTCTGGCCGAGGATGGCCAGCAAGTGGTCGAGCGCAGCATCAAGGCGATGAATCAATTGTCGAGCATGCTCAGCGCGTCGAGCACCAACATCGAGTCGCTGAACAGCAAGACCGTCAACATCGGTCAGATTCTCGAAGTGATCACCAGCATTTCCCAGCAAACCAACCTGCTCGCGCTCAACGCTGCCATCGAGGCGGCACGTGCGGGTGAGGCAGGTCGCGGCTTTGCGGTGGTGGCCGACGAAGTGCGCAACCTCGCGCACCGCACTCAGGAATCGGCGCAACAGGTGCAGACCATGATCGAGGAGCTGCAGGTCGGCGCCCGGGAATCGGTGAGCACCATGAGCGACAGTCAGCGCCACAGCCAGGACAGCGTGGAGATCGCCAATCTCGCCGGCGAACGCCTGAACAGCGTGACCTTGCGCATTGGTGAGATCGACGGGATGAACCAGTCGGTGGCGACCGCGACTGAAGAGCAGACTGCGGTGGTCGAGTCGATCAACGTCGACATTACCGAGATCAATACATTGAACCAGGAAGGCGTGGAAAACCTGCAGGCGACCTTGCGCGCGTGCTCGGATCTGGAGCAGCAGGCTTCGCGTCTCAAGCAACTGGTGGGCAGCTTCCGCATTTAAGATCAAAAGCCTAACCCCCTCACCCCAGCCCTCCCGAAACGTCGGACCGCCCCCAAGGGGGCGAGGGGGAAAGGGAGCAGACCTTCAAGCTTTTCAATGCCTGTGTTCGACTGGATATCGCAGGACATCGCAACAATCCCAAACACCCCGATCAATTCCCTCTCCCTCTGGGAGAGGGCTAGGGTGAGGGGCGCGCAATCCCGACCGAACATCTATTCTGGATAACGGTCAACCAAGGGAGAACAACACAGCGGAGGGTTGCTCACCGTGCATATCGCCGACATCACCATGTTCTACGCCCCGGCCAGCGGAGGCGTGCGTACTTACCTGGATGCCAAACACCGTCGCCTCGGCGACCGCAACGCCATTCGTCACAGCCTGCTGATCCCCGGCGCACGACTGGGTGAACATGACGGCATTTACACGGTTCCAGCGCCCGCCCTGCCCTTCGGCAAAGGCTATCGCTTCCCGCTGCGCCTGGCGCCGTGGCGCAATGTCTTGCAGGATTTGCAGCCGGACCTGATCGAAGTCGGCGATCCCTACCTCACCGCGTGGGCGGCGCTGGATGCCCGGCGGCAGCTGGATGTGCCGGTGATCGGCTTTTATCACTCGGATCTGCCGCTGCTGGCGGGCAATCGCATGGGCCATTGGGTCACGCCGAATGTCGAGGCCTACGTCACCCGTCTCTATGGCAATTTCGACCGGGTGCTTGCGCCGAGCCAGGTCATGGCCGACAAGCTCACCGGGCTTGGCGTGCGCAATGTTCATGTGCAGCCGCTCGGCGTGGATCTGCACACCTTCCATCCTGACGCCCGCGACCCCGGCCTGCGTGCCGAACTGGGCATTGCCGAAGACACCCGCCTGCTGATCTTCGCCGGGCGCGGTTCCAAAGAGAAAAACCTGCCGGTGCTGCTCAAGTGCATGCAACGCCTCGGCCCGCGCTATCACCTGCTGCTGGTCGGCTCGTCGATGCCCGCTGCGGTGCCGGACAACGTCAGCGTCATCGACGAGTTCTGCCCGGCGCCAAAAGTCGCGCGGCTGATGGCCAGCGCCGATGCGCTGCTGCATGCCGGTGATCAGGAAACCTTCGGGCTGGTCATCCTTGAAGCCATGGCTTGCGGCATTCCCGTGGTGGCCGTCGCCGCCGGAGCGTTTGAAGAAATCGTCAACGATTCCTGCGGCCTGCTCTGCGCGCCGAACAATCCGCAAGCCATGGCCAATGCTGTGCGCGAACTGTTCAGTCGTGGCTGTGATCGACTCGGCCGCCAGGCACGCCAACATGTCGAGCGGCACTACGCTTGGGATACCGTGGTCGACAGCCTGCTCAGCCACTACCACGCGGTGCTTGGCCATACGCTGCCACGGGTGGCCAATGGCTGAGCAAATGAAAACGGTTTGTCTGGTGTTGCATGATGTGGCGCCCTCGACCTGGGCGGATTACCAGCCCTTTGTCGAGGCCGTCGATGCGTTGGGCAATGTACCGATGACGTGGCTGGTGGTCCCGGATTTCCATCGCCACGATGCCCTTGATGCCAACCCGGCGTTTCGGCAAGTGCTCGATGCCAGGGTTGCCCGAGGCGATGAACTGGCGCTGCACGGTTACTACCACGACGATCAGGAACCCATGCCGAACACCCCGCGCGACTGGTTCATGCGTCGGGTCTACACCCATGAAGGCGAGTTCTATCGGCTGTCCCGCGAAACAGCCCTTGACCGCCTGCACGCAGGTCTGGAGATGTTTCAGCGCTACGACTGGCCGGTGCACGGTTTCGTCGCCCCGGCCTGGCTGATGAGCGACGGCACCCGCCACGCCTTGCGCGAATTACCGCTCAGCTACACCAGCGATCCGCAACATCTTTATCGCTTGCCCGATTTCACCGCCATTGATGCACCCGGATTGGTCTGGAGCGCACGCAGCGCCTGGCGGCGCGGCTTGTCGAAAATCGTCAGCGACCAACGTCAACAGCGCTGGCGCGACGCGCCGGTGATTCGCCTCGGCCTGCATCCGGTCGACATGCGCCATCGTTTCTCTCGAGATTATTGGTTACGCACACTGGAACGCCTGCTGGCAGACGGACGCGTGCCGCTGACCAAGATCGACTGGCTCGTCCGACAGCACGGTCAACTGGAACGCGCAGCATGAAGCGCAGCCTGTTGTTGCTGATCGGCCTGCTCGCCGCGGTGCTGATACCGGTGCTGCTTGGCGGCGGCGAAACCTGGGCACGCCTGCGCAGTTTTCCGCTGAACTGGCTGTTGATCATGTTCGGCATGATCCTGCTGTGCTGGGGCATCAACACCCTGCGCCTGCGGTTGTTGCTGGGCGATCAGCGCGAAAAGGTCGCGCCGTTGAAAAGTCTTGGCGTGGTGATGGCGGCCGAGTTCGCCTACTGCGCTACGCCCGGGGGCAGCGGCGGGCCGCTGACCATCATGGCCTTGCTGGCCCGGTGCGGCGTGCGTCCGGCGCGGGGCAGCGCGGTGTTTGCCATGGACCAGCTCAGCGATCTGCTTTTCTTCCTCTGCGCGCTGAGCGGAATTCTGATCTACGCGCTGTTCCAGCACCTGAGTGATCGCCTCGAGTGGCTGCTGACGGTCAGCGCCGTGTCGCTGTTCGGCGGCTTGTGCAGTTGCGTATTGATTGCGCGCTATCACCGGGCGTTGATTCGCCTGAGCGGCCGGCTGTTGGTGGGGATGAACGTCACGGCGCGCACTCGCCGCCGCTGGGCGCGCAAGTTGCTGCACTTTCTCGCGGCGTTTACCGATACCTTGAAACTTCCTTGGCAGACGCTGGTTCAAGTGTTTGCCCTGACCTGCGTGCACTGGCTGCTGCGCTACAGCGTCTTGTATCTGGCGCTACGCGGGCTCGGTGCCGACTTGCAGTGGGCATGGAGTTTTCTGGTGCAGATGCTCTCGCTGGGCGCCGGCCAGTTCAGTCTGTTACCCGGCGGCGCAGGGGCAGCGGAATTGACCTCGGCCGCGCTGCTCGCGCCGATGGTGGGCAAATCCACCGCAGCGGCGGCGATCCTGATCTGGCGCGTAGTGACGTATTACTTCTATCTGCTGGTCGGCGGCCCGGTGTTCGTATTGATGCTGGGCAAGCCGTTGCTGAAGAAGCTGATGAACGTCAGGCAGGCTTCTTAGGTTCGTCGTGCTCTTGCTGCAACTGCTCCCATAACTCGGCGGCGCCGGGGAATTCGGTGCCGTCCTCGGGGCTCATGTCGTCGGGGTCGTAGCGACTGAGGCACCTTCACCGAGGGTGGCAGGTGCTTTGGAGGTGGCTTTGTCCAGTGGATCGCTCATGGCTTTTCCTCGGGCTCAAATGACAAGGGCCTGAGCGATTCAACGCCCAGGCCCTTGGTTTTTCAAGCAGGTCGTGTGCTATCAGAACACGACCGTCTTGTTGCCGTGCACCAGCACACGGTCTTCGAGGTGATAACGCAGGCCGCGGGCCAGCACCATCTTCTCGACGTCACGGCCGAAACGCACCATGTCTTCGATGCTGTCGCTGTGGCTGACACGCACCACGTCCTGCTCGATGATCGGGCCGGCGTCCAGCTCTTCGGTCACGTAGTGGCAGGTCGCGCCGATCAGCTTGACGCCGCGCAGGGACGCCTGGTGGTACGGCTTGGCGCCGACAAACGAAGGCAGGAAGCTGTGGTGAATGTTGATGACCTTGTGCGCATATTCGCGGCACATGTCCGGCGGCAGGATCTGCATGTAGCGCGCCAGCACCACCACTTCGGCGTCGTGCTGTTTGACCAGGCGCGACACTTCGTCGAACGCTGGCTGCTTGTCCTGCGGATTGACCGGTACGTGGTAGTAAGGAATGCCGTGCCACTCGACCATGCTGCGCAGGTCGTCGTGGTTGGAAATCACGCAGGAAATTTCGCAGTCCAGCTCATCGCTGTGCCAACGGTGCAGCAGGTCGGCGAGGCAGTGGGATTCGCGGCTGGCCATCAGCACCACGCGTTTTTTCTGCTCGGTGTCGGTGATGCGCCAGTCCATCGAGAACTCTTCGGCGATCGGCGCGAACTTCTCGCGCAATTCTTCGATACCGAACGGCAGCGAATCGGCACGAATTTCGTGACGCATGAAGAACCAGCCCACTTGATTGTCAGAGTGGTGGCTCGCTTCGGTGATCCAGCCGTTATGAGAGGCCAGAAAATTACTGACTTTGGCAACGATGCCAACGCGGTCCGGGCAAGATATCACCAGCCGAAAAGTGCGCATGAGGGGGAAACTCCAGAACTTCACAAAGGCCGCCATTCTAGCGACTGTGCAGGAAAACTGCAGTACGCATGCGTGCCGGGCGAAACGAAGCCCGGCGAAACGGCTTTCTGACGCAGGTCTTCGTCAAGACCGTGACGCTTTAGCGAGGCGTTTGTCAGACAACTGTAAATATCTGTGCTGACTGCATCACATTATTTAACGGAACATTCAATTGACGGCTAATTCCTGTAACTCATTTAAATAAAAAGCCCATCTAAATGTTTACTTGATGAAACAGCCTGACTATTATTGCGGCACTGTCCCCTGTCATTCAGCATTCTACAAAAGGTAGTACTCATGTCCTTGATCAACGAATATCGCGCCACCGAAGAAGCCATCAAAGAGCTGCAAGCCCGTCTGAAAAACCTGTCCGAAGACGACAAACTGCAAGCCGAACTGGAATTCGAAGGCAAATTGCGCACGCTGATGGGTGAATACTCCAAATCGCTGCGTGACATCATCGCGCTGCTGGACCCGGAAGCCAAATCCAAGGCTCCACGTGGCGGCGCAGTGAAAACTACCGGCACCAAGCGTGCACGCAAAGTTAAACAATACAAAAACCCGCACAACGGTGAAGTCATCGAAACCAAAGGTGGCAACCACAAGACTCTGAAAGAGTGGAAAGCCAAGTGGGGCGGCGACGTGGTTGAAGGCTGGGCTACCCTGCTGGGCTAAGCCGCGACACCTTCGCCGAGCGATCCGCGAACAAAAAAACGCCAGCTTGCGCTGGCGTTTTTTTATGCCGGTGAATTATTACCGGGCATGTTCGATTTCACAGATTCAAACGTTTGCGTAATGCCTGGACATAGTTCTGCCAGTCATTGAGCACCTCTCGCTGCATTGGCGTCGCACTAAGCGACCATTGCTCGGCACTCTCGATAAATGACTGCACGGTATTCGGCGCGCCTGCCTCGGGTTGCGTCAGACGCTGCTGACAAAATAATCTCCAGCGTTCCTGCTCGGCAACATCCAGGGTCTGCGGAAAGTTGCGTGCTCGATATCGAAAAAGTAATTCGGGCAAACGTTCATCATCGAAAGGCCACGGCTCTTGCGCTAGTTGCGCAGGATCCGCCATTCGAACTTGCTCACATAGGCGGCGGTCACGATCGCCGATAAATCCGTCGTACAACTGCTGCTCGGGATCTTCGTTGGGGGTGAAATCTTCGCTGGCATAAATCGCCGCGATTTTATCTTTCCAGACTTGTTGTGCGTCAGTTAGTCGCAGTGCCCGCTCCTGATAAAGCGCCATATCCAGCCCAAGGCGTTGCTGATCTTCTGCACGCAATACCGCCAGCGGCGCTACAACCGGACAACGATTGATGTGAATCAGCTTGAGCGGCACCGGCAACTCACCTTCGGCCAACTCATCGCGGCGGGTATAAAGACGCTGGCGCAGGGCCTGCGCGTCCAGGTCCAGCAGCCCCTGCGGATCGAGATGCAAGTCACAGACGATCAAGGCGTTACGGTTCTTCGGGTGCCAGGCCAGCGGCAGGACCACGCCGACATAACTGCGCACCGCCGAGAAACGTCCGGACACATGCACCATTGGCTGCAACAGGCGGATCTGATCCATGACTTTCTGTTTGCTGCGCAACTGGAACAGCCAGTCGTAGAGTCTGGGTTGTTTCTCGCGAATCAGCCGCGCCAGTGCGATGGTGGCGCGCACGTCCGACAGCGCCTCGTGGGCATGGCCGTGATCGATATTATTGGCCGCCGTGAGGCGTTCGAGCTTGAGGGTCACGCGGCCCTGGTCATCCGTCGGCCAGACCAGACCGTCAGGACGCAATGCGTAAGCGGCGCGCACCACGTCGATCAGATCCCAGCGACTGTTGCCGCCCTGCCATTCCCGGGCATAGGGGTCGAAGAAATTGCGATACAGGCTGTAGCGAGTCATCTCGTCGTCGAAACGCAAGGTGTTGTAGCCGGCGCCACAGGTACCCGGTGCGGCCAGTTGCGCATGCACACGGGTCATGAAATCGGCTTCGCTCAAACCCTTCTCGGCAAGCTGAGCGGGCGTGATTCCGGTGATTGCGCACGCCGCCGGATGCGGCAGGATGTCTTCGCTGGGCTGGCAATACAGATTCACCGGCTCGTCGATTTCGTTGAGCGCATGGTCGGTGCGAATCCCGGCCACCTGCAGCGGACGGTCGTTGCGCGGATTGATGCCAGTGGTTTCGTAGTCGTACCAGAAGATTGAAGTCACGGGCGAATCCTGAACAGAAGATCGGCGAAGTCTAGGCGCTCCAGGGTTACCACGGCCAGCCTCGGAGCCCTTGAACAGCAATTTCTCCAGATTCCTACAGCTGAATTGCATTTCCCTTGTGGGAGCGAGCCTGCCCGCGAAAGCTTTCTGTCAGTTGCACATGGGCTGACTGATCCACCGCATTCGCGAGCAGGCTCGCTCCCACACCCGAGAGACTGCTAGCATCAGCCGCACTTGCATCCCGAACAGGCGAACATCAGGTAGCCCATGCTCGAGCCCACAGCACCGCCAAGGAAAGCACCGCTGGATACGCGCCATCAGGTCGAAACGCCGGAAGGCATCGACCTGCCGTTACGCCCCGCCGGGCTGATGGTGCGCGCCGTGGCGTTTGCCATCGATCTGGGCATTCGCGGCTTGATTCTGGGCGTGCTGTTTATCGCACTGGCATTTCTCGGCAAGCTCGGCATGGGCCTCGGTTCACTGCTGCTATTTGCCATCAGCTGGTGGTACATGGTGCTGTTCGAAGTGCTGCGCCAAGGCCGCTCGCCGGGCAAGCAATGGCTGGGTTTGCGCGTCGTCCATGACGACGGCACGCCGATCGGCTGGTCGGCCTCACTGCTGCGCAACCTGCTGCGTGTTGTCGACCTGCTGCCCTTCGGCTATTGCCTCGGTGCGATCAGTTGCCTGCAACACCCGACCTTCAAACGCCTCGGCGACATTGCCGCCGGCACACTGGTGGTCTACAGCGAACGCCCGCTCAGTCGCCCGCAATTGCCTGAGGCCGAACCTCGCCGCTGCCCCGTCGCTCTCACGCTCAGCGAACAACGCGCGGTGCTCGGTTTCGCCGAGCGTCAGGCCGAGCTGTCGCCGGCGCGAGTCAATGAGCTGGCAGCATTGCTGGCGCAGCCGCTGCATATTTCCGCGCCCAGGGCCGTGTCCGAACTCAATGGCATCGCACGCGGACTGCTGGGGCCGACCCCATGAAGCAGAGCCTGTTCGAAACCCGCCACAAAGCCGAATGGGAGCGCTTCGCCCTGGCGCTGGAACGCCTCGAACATGGCAAGGACACCGCGCAGGTGAGCGCTTTTCCCAAAGCCTATCGACGTCTCTGCCAGCATCTGGCTCTGGCCCAGGAGCGCGGCTACAGCAGTTTTCTGATCGATTCATTGCAGCAGCAGGTGTTGCGCGGCCATCAACAGCTGTATCGGCATCGCAGTCGCCTCGGCGCGCAAATCATCAGTTTCATCCTCGCCGACTTTCCGCGACTGGTGCGCGAAGAGTGGCGCTTCGTTGCGGTTGCCAGCCTGCTGTTCTTTGGCAGTCTGATCGGTTTCGCAGTGCTGGTTTATCTGTTTCCGCAGCTGATCTACAACCTGATCCCCGCCGAACAGGTGCGCGAGATGCAAGGCATGTACGACCCCGTCGCCGGCCACCTCGGACGTTCGGCGGAACGCGCAGCGAGTGAAGACTGGGTGATGTTCGGCTATTACGTGATGCACAACATCGGCATCGCCTTCCAGACCTTCGCCAGCGGTTTGCTGATGGGCGTGGGCAGCGGTTTTTTCCTGCTCTACAACGGCATGATCATCGGTGCGGTGGCCGGACATCTCAGCGAAATCGGCTTCGGCCAGACGTTCTGGTCCTTCGTGATCGGCCACGGCGCATTCGAACTGACCGCCATTGCCCTCGCCGGTGCCGCGGGCCTGAAGCTGGGCTGGGCGCTGATCGCACCGGAACGCCTGACCCGCGGCGAGGCACTGCGCCTGGCCGCGCAAAAAAGCGTGCTGCTGGTGTGCGGGGTCATGCTGTTCTTGCTGATTGCAGCCTTCATCGAGGCTTACTGGTCGTCGAAGACCAGTGTCGCACCGCTGACCAAATACGCCGTCGGCGCCGCGCTGTGGCTGGCCGTTGCGGTTTATCTGCTGTTGGCCGGAAGGACCCGCCATGCGCCTGAGTGACGCCAGTGTGGTGATCCGCCCGCGCACGACCTGGGAAGCGATGGACCTGGGCGTGTTGCTGAGCCAGCAGCATCGGCGGTTGTTGATGACCAGTTGGGCGCTCGTCACCCTGCCGCTGTTCGCCCTGCTCAGCGTGTTGCTGTGGGATTCGCCATCGCTGGCGGTGTTTGTGTTCTGGTGGCTGAAACCGGCGTATGAACGCCTGCCGCTGTACATCCTCTCCAAAGCGCTGTTCGGCGAGACGCCGACGCTCAAGCAGGCCTTGCGTGAATGGCCGCGCCTGCTCAGGCCGCAACTGCTGGCCAGTCTGACCTGGCGCCGGCTGAGCCTGAGTCGCAGCTTTGTGCTGCCGGTGACGCAACTCGAAGGCCTCGACGGCGAGGCCAGACAACAACGCCTGCAGGTGCTGCTGCAACGCAACGGCGGCGCCGCGCAATGGTTGACGATCATCGGCGTGCATCTGGAAACCGCACTGTGGATCGGCGTGATGCTGCTGTTCTACATGTTGCTGCCGCAGCAGATCGAAACCGATTGGGACTGGCAGTCGCTGCTGCTTGCGGCCGATCAGGACTGGCGTTGGCTGGAACACCTGACCAACGCGTTTTATGCGCTGATCCTGGTGGTCTGGGAACCCGTCTATGTTGCCTGCGGTTTCAGCCTGTACCTGAACCGCCGCACGCAACTGGAAGCCTGGGATATCGAGCTGGTCTTCCGGCGTTTGCGCCAGCGTTTGAACAACAGCGTGCTCGGTGTGTTGCTGGCCGTGTGTCTGCTACTGCCGAACCTGCAACCGGTGTGGGCGGCTGATACGCCGGACGCGCCACGACTGCTCAATCAACCGCTGACCAGTCAGGCCTCGCGCAACAGCATCCAGTCATTGCTTGAACAGCCGCCGTTCAAGAACAAGGAAAGCGTCACCCGTTACCGCTTTGGCGAGGATCCGGCGAGCCCGGCGAAAGACGCGCAACCGGGTGAGGCGCCGCAGTGGCTGAAGACCTTGCTCGGCTGGCTCGACGGGCAACGCCTGAACGCCGTGGCCAATGTCATTGAAGTGCTGTTGTGGGGTGCGTTGATCGCCGCGCTGGGCTGGCTGGTCTGGCGGTATCGCGAATTCTTCCGGACCTTTGTCAGTCGTCGCCCGAACCTGCCATCGCGCAGCAAACCACCGGCGCCACCGCAAGTTTTCGGCCTCGATCTGAACCGTGAAACCTTGCCTGACGACATCGCCGCCAGCGCCGAACAATTGTGGCTCAGCGAACCTCGCGCCGCGCTGGGCCTGCTCTATCGCGGGCTGCTCAGCCATCTGCTGCACGATTTCGACCTGACGCTGAAAGCCGCCGATACCGAGAGCCAGATCCTCGAACGCATCGAGCAATTGCAACGTCCCGACCTGCTCGCCTACAGCCGCAACCTTACCGGCCACTGGCAGAACATGGCCTACGGGCACCGGGTTCCACCGGCACATTTGCAAGCGGAGCTGTGCAACGGCTGGCGTGCATTGTTTGCCAAAGGTGCTGCGCATTGAACCGGCGCATCGGCTGGTCGATCGGTGCGCTGGCGCTTTTGCTGCTCGGCGGCTTGAGCCTTTTTCTGTTTCTCAAAGCCCGGCCGTATCAGGAAGTTATCGATCACGGCCCCTCGCCCACCGCGCAAGCCAACCCGTATCTGGCCGCAGAAATGTTCCTGCGCGAGCGCGGCCTCGCGGTCAATCACGCCGACACCCTGGCGGTGCTGCCGCAGATCGATCCGCACAACCACACCTTGCTGTTGTTCGGTGAACGCGCGCGGATGACGCCGCGTGAAGTCGATCAGGTGCTGAACTGGACTCGCGCCGGCGGGCGTCTGGTGTTTGTCGCCGAGTCGCTGTGGGATGCGCAAACCCGGCAAAGCAACGATCTGCTGCTCGACCGCGTGCAACTGCACCAATCGCTGAGCAAAGACTTGAAAGATCCTCCGGCAGAAGTGGAAAAGGATCGCTTCCCGAAACTGACCAAGCTGTATCTGGAAGACGAAGACGCGCCGGCCTACGCCGGTTTCGACACCGACTTCCACCTCGATGACCCAAACAACGTAGCCCAGGCCTGGGCCAACAGCGCCAAAGCCACGCACATGATGCAACGGGTATACGGCCTCGGCACGGTCACCGTCGTCACCGATGCCGAGCTGTGGAAAACCCCGGCCATCGGCCAATACGACAACGCCTGGCTGCTCTGGTACCTGAGCGCGGACACCGACGTCACGCTGATTTACAGCACCGCCCACGATGGTCTGTGGACGTTGCTCTGGCGCTACTTCCCGCAGGCTATCGTCGCCCTGCTCGCCTTGATCGGTCTGTGGTTGTGGCAGGCGAGTGTGCGCCACGGGCCGGTGCAAATGCCGGCGCCAGCGGGTCGCCGTCAACTGCTGGAGCATCTGCGCGCCAGCGCCGATTTCCTGCTGCGCCACAACGGCCAGCAAGCGCTGTTGCAAGCGCTGCAGCAAGACATCCTGCGCCGTGCCCGTCGCCGCCATCCCGGTTTCGATCAATTGAATGTGGCCGAACAATGGCTGGCGTTATCGCGCCTGACCCGGCAACCCACCCGCGCCATCAGCCAGGCCCTGAGCCCACGACCGAAGCAGCGCTTGTCCAGCGCCGATTTCAGCCGTCAGGTCGCTCATCTGCAAACCTTGAGGAACGCGTTATGATCCGGCGCCTTGCAAGCGTTAGATATCCACTATATTAAAAGCAGCCACTTACAAGCTCATAGCTAGAGCTGAGATTGTGCTTGAGGGGGCGGTCTAATGACCCTCACTCCGTCAGAGCGGACAAAGGGTTCGGGCGTCTGGTCAGTGCAGGGAATGGCAGATGGAGCTTGTGTGGGCTAATGAGGATTTGGTGATCGCTGGGCGACCTTTCTCGCGGTTTCCCATTCTGCTATGGGACTCGATGGACAGCTGTATCCCGGCTAATCAGTTCTTTCGTCACTACCTGCTTCGTGGGGCAATTGGCTCTAAGCGTTCATGGCCCAGTACCGGACGCGCACTATACGACTTCTTCGGTTTTCTCCAGGCACATGAGATTGACTGGCGGGACGTGGATCGTGGAGAGGCCAAAAGCCTTGTGGCGGCCTATCGGGACTATTGTCTAGTGGCGTGCAAGCTGGCACCGAATACCACTCGCCAACGCTTGCATTACATTTGCAAATTCTACGAGTTCGCGCTGAAGGAGGGGTGGGTAAAACGACTACCCTTCGACTACGAAGAACGCACTCTAAGGCGCGAAACAGGTTTCCTTGCGCATGTCGATTCTAGTGGCGGGAAAGCAATCGCAAACGATGTAATGCCGCGTAGTCACAAGACCATCCCCAAGTTCCTGAGCATGGTCGAGATCAAGGGGCTCCTGGACGCAGCGGAGAATCCTCATCACCGGATAATGATGCGACTGGCTCTGCATACGGGTCTGCGTCGTGAAGAACTCGCCGCATTCCCGCTCACCTACGTTTTTGACCCGAACGAGGCTCGACGATCTGAATGCAACCTTCGCATTCGGCTCGATCCGTTCGACGGCAGCGGCATGGTGACCAAGGGTAGCAAGCTACGGGATATCTACGTCAGTCGCCAGTTCATGTCCGAACTCTATCGTTATGCGACGAAGCTACGCGGCGAGCGCGCCTCGCTTAGCCCCCCCCTGCAAAAGGCGCTGTTGTTAAACCAATCCGGGGAACCCTATGGCAGCGACGGCAAGAGCCTCAACCGGATTATCAGCCACACTGGGAAGAGAGCTGGAATCAAGGTGAATACGCACATGCTTCGGCATACGTATGCCACCCATACCCTTATCAGTCTTCAACGTAATCCTGCGAGCGGGCTGGAGCCCTTGGTGTTCGTTCAGCGACAACTCGGGCACAGCTCGATTCAGACGACCATGGTGTACCTGCACCTCGTCAATGAAATGGCCGACGAGGCGGTGTTCGCATACAACGATGAGCTGAACGCACTGTCAGGGGCCATCTGATGGGCAAGCGCAAGGTATTTACTAAGACCGACCTCAGCGTTCCGCAAGTCGATTACAGCCGCGACCAAGCGGGTAATGTGGTCATTGTGCCCGAGGCCATCCCTCTGGCGAACACCAGGGTTGAGTTCGGGCGGAACTCTACGAGAGGCCGAAGCTTTGATTTTTCACGCTGGTACGGCGTAGGCATTAACGCCATCACCTATGCTTGCCAGCGCCAGATCGAACGCTTTCTCGCCGGCCAAGAAGGCGCCATCGCGGCCAGCACTATAAGTGGCTACTGCTGGAACGGGCTGCGCAACTTCCTCGACTAATGCGTGCTACGGTCGAGGGCTGTTGGCCGCAACTTGTTTTTGGATGATGTAGGACGGGACCTGATCGACGGTTATCTCGGCCATCTAGCCGGAAAGGGCGTCACGACTACAGGTCAGAAATCCCTCTACACGCACACGAAGCCCGTACTACTAGCCTTAGGGCGCCGTGGATTGATCTCCTTGCTCACCTCCGGCGATGCGGCCACGTTCCCGCGCAATCCGTTCCCGAACAGCAACCGCAAGGCCAAGGGCGAGACGGCGCTGACCAAACGCGAGCGGCAAGCATTCGCGGCGGCGCTACAACTGGCAATTAACCATCTCTGGATCGACAACACTCCTGTAACCGGTGAACTTCTAAGCTTAGCTCTGCTGGCCGTAGCGCTGCATACCGGTCGCAACACCACACCACTGTTGGAAATGACCCGAGATTGTTTGCAGCCGCACCCCAAGGAAAACAGAGTGTTTTTAGTTCTGTGGAAGAGACGCGGCTATAACACCAGCAAAGTAGCCCTGCGCGCCAAGTCGGATGCCGAGTGCGTTCTGGAGTCCACACTGAGCGTGAGAACTAACGTCGAACGTCTGATTCGCCGCGCGATAACCCTAAGCGAGCCTTTAATTGCCGAGGCCCCGGATGATCTAAAGGACCGAGTGTGGCTTTATCGCATACGTACTAACA
The DNA here is from genome assembly GCF_003105095.1 of Pseudomonas sp. NDM. Classification (NCBI taxonomy): domain Bacteria; kingdom Pseudomonadati; phylum Pseudomonadota; class Gammaproteobacteria; order Pseudomonadales; family Pseudomonadaceae; genus Pseudomonas; species Pseudomonas sp. NDM. Next base: position 28,047 of record NZ_QETJ01000010.1, read on the forward strand.
AACGTGTCAACCAAGTCACAGCCCTGAACGACCAAACGTTATTTTGGGCTATAAGGCGCCTTGTAGCCGAGCATCGGCTGACCGATAGCAACGGTGAACCGCTACGGATCAATGTGTCGCGTCTACGCAAGACGTTTGCCAATCGCATCTTCGAACTAACCAATGGTGATCTGGCGACTACCGCCGCGGCACTCGGCAATACCCCACAGGTGGCCGACCAACACTATCTCAGACCCGACGAAAATGCGCGTCGGAACTGGCGGTTTATGGGCGAGGTGATGGTGCAAGAGTTGCTATCTCGAACTGTAGGGACGACCTATAAAGATACCCCTATGGGCCGCTGCTCAGACCCTGCGAATGGCCAGTACGCTCCGAAACACAATGGCTCCACTTGCATGAACTTCATGAACTGCCTGCGCTGCACACACTATGCGGTGACCGCCGAGGACTTGCACAAGGTGTTCAGTTTTTACTTCCGCGTGCTGGCCGAGCGTTCGCGCATGGACAAACGGCGCTGGGCACGAGAGTACGCCCACATTCCTCGTTTGATCGACCACTACATCGTTGCCGAGGGACTACGACGAGGCATCTTTAAGCCCGCAGCCGTAGTGGCCGCACGTGAACGCGCTCGCACTCTACCGCATTCATTTTGGTCGGTTGACTGGATTGATAGCCTGGAAGTCCTTGTATGAGCGAAATCACCTTAGCGACCGTCAGATTGGCGCCCGTTGACGTTCAGCCGGACGATGTACGTGAACTTCCCGAGTGCGAACGAAACTCCCTCATTATCAGCGCTACTGAAGTGGATAAGCATTGGGTGATTCTCAGCCGCTATGGTGATGACATTTGGCAAATCGACGGATTCACCAGCAATATCCCCGCCAACAAGAAACAGCTGGACTTCAGCACTGTGCCCTCGGCATTTCGGTCGGTAATGAAGGCGATTCTTTACCGCTATTTACGGCGTGGAAGACTTGAGGCTGGTCGCCCTAAAGGCGGCATAGTGCGACAATATTTCTCTGATGCAATGCCATTCCTACGCCACCTGGATGAGCTGAAGCTCGACTGCTTGGGAGCGGTAACACCATTGGCCTGCGCGACATATGTAACTGCCTGCAAGGCGCACCGGCAGCCACGCAGATCCAAGGGCAAGCCGCTATCGCAGGAGGGCCTGCGTCGTCGTTTCGCTGCCGTCGAAGCTATCTATGAATTGAGCAAGTACACCGCCGACCCTATGCCACAGCATCCTTGGCCTGAAACTTCCGCAACGACGATGGCAGGGCTTACGGGCAGCGGCAGCCGCCTGAAGCAAGGCGCCAAAACACCGCTAATCCCTGATGATGTGTTTTGCACTCTATTCGAGCGGGCCCACTTGCAGGTTGAATGCGGCCAGCAACTTCTTGATTTGCGCGATGCGCTTGATGCTCTCGCTGGGAAGTGCAAGGGTCAGTGTCGAGAAACCATCATTCGCGCTAAGAATAATCACTTGAGCGCAATGGGTCGAAAAGGCGGATTGAGGGCATTTAACAGGGCGTTAAACGACTTGCGTACCGCGTGCTATATCGTCTTGGCCAGCACCTCTGGCTGTCGCCATCATGAATTGGCGAACCTCCAAACAGGAGCTCACAAGCGCACCCAAGACGATGAAGGCAGCGTTTACCACTGGATGCGCTCTAGGTCAGAAAAGACCGATGCCGGTATTCATGATTGGATGATCCCCGAGGCTGGCGTGCGTGCTCTGCGCGTGATGGAACGTTGGTGCGAACCCTACCAGACCATGATCACGACCGAGATTCTTAAGCGTCGTCGCGCCAACCCTCAGGATCCAATCATTACCGAGGCGCACAATCACCGCCGTGCACTCTTTCTCGGCCTATACCCAAGAAAGCGCAACCAAGTAAGGACGCTTACCAGTTGCTCGTTGGGGACAAACCTCAATGCTTTCGCCAAGGATTGCGGTCTGAGCTGGAAATTCGCCAGCCACCAGTTTCGGCGCAAATTCGCCAACTACGCAGCGCACAGTCGTTTCGGTGACCTGCGCTATCTTAAGGAGCATTTTGCGCATTGGTCGCTGGACATGACCTTGGGCTACGCCATGGATGAAAGCTGGGGACAGCATCTAAACCTAGAACTGTACGCCGATGTACTGGGGGAATTGGAAGATATAAAACTGGGCGTCGTCGATAGCTGGCTGGGTGACGACTACTTGGCCGGAGGCTATGGCCGCGCACTCAAGCAGTGGCAGCGGGAGCCGAAGAACCTGCTGATCTTCAAGGATCACGCGTCGATGCTGAAATCCATAGCTGAGAGCACTGCGATTCGAAGCAACGGCCATGCCTGGTGCACAGCAGACAATAACGGTTGCGTAGGCAATAACCTTGAGCGCAGTCGCTGTAGCAACTGCAACAATGCCGTCATCGGAAGCCGCCACTCGGCTATCTACCAGCGACTCTATGATGATCTGAAAGGGCTACTGCATTGCCAGGACATTGGAGAGAGTGGCCGCCAACGTGTTGAGCGCGACCTCAATCGCTGCCGAGACGTACTGGTCCAGTTAGGCATGGACTCAGAGACGCTGATCGCATGAAGCCCAAGGACAAGACAACCAAATACAAGCCGGCTGAAGACCGTGAAAAGGATCTGAAGCTAGCCCTCCACCGCATTCAAAAAGGCCGTGCACACACTGGGGAAACCAAGGTAACCATTGCAGCAGTCGCCCGCGAGGCGGGCGTATCGACGGCACTGATCCACAATCACTACCCAGTTATTGCTGAGGCTATCCGAGAGGTTCAAGGCCGCTCAAGTCGCGTCATGCGTGACGTGAAACAACAAGACTTGGTTACGGAACGCAGAAAGTCCGCGGCCTACCGTCTGGAAATCGAGGAACTGCGAGCTAAGATCGCCAGTCTCGCGTCCGTCAACGAGGTGCTTTTAGACGAAAACCGTGTACTTAAGGCTAAATTGGCCGACCGTAAGGTGATCGATCTGCCTTCAAGAAAGGGATAGGTCGTTTCCCAAGGATCGGTGGTATGACTTATTTGCTGCCCAACGGTTGCAGACGCAATCCTTGTCCGAATCGTACTCAAATCTCATTTTATTCAGCCTAGCGGAGCGTGTTTGCCTACGGTCAGAAGCTGAAACCGCTGAGATTTTCAGCAAGCGTGAAGTTTTCGCGGGTGATGAATGCGTCGACTGCAACGTGTCTGGTCATGCCAATGAGACTGTTCAAATCGAAGTGACAAGGCCGTGATTGATTTGTAGATTGAAGAGATTTTGAGGCCTGGGATTCTCAGTCTGTTTAGCTGCGATTTTTGGGGGTGAGGAGACTGGGCACGCTCTCACAGGGCATGCTTGGTGTTGGGTTGTGGACCCTAATGATGGCACAAGTGACTTTTTGAAAGGCCTTTGGGTAATTGCACAGACTTGCCCACCCATTTGCATTCGAAGTGACCAGTCATTTGCATCGGATTTGACCGGTACGAGCCGTCGACATGACCGGTAGAAAACGCCCCATAGCAGCCCTTCGCTGCGGGCAGCAGTCGGCCAGAAATATTCAGTCAAGACTTGAAAGTTTCTGTTTTTTTACTTCGTCGGCAAAAGTACATAATTCTACCGATACTTTTGCCACGGGTATGTCTCCGCACATAAGACACTCCATATGATTGAAATTCATAGGCTAATCTGGAAAATCACGCCGGCATTGACCAAATGCCGTGGTGTTATAAATAAATTCAGTAGGCTCGTTCATCTGACAGCGCTCGGCGGTAATGGGTCATCCAAGCATAGATGATTAAAGATCGCTTGAGATGGTGCGGTTGATGTCATGCCAAGCCCACTCTTTAGGATTGGTGCGATCCTGAAGCTCCAGATAGAGCTGACCAACAGCTGGTTGTGGTGACAGGCAGAAAACGGCCAAAAGCTGCCATTCAGGATGGCTATAAAAGTGAGGTCGATTGAACAGCGTTTAAAACCCCGTTGAATTCAAATCCCGTTCGCTTGTGTTGAAAAATAATGGTGTGATTGCGATTGGGCCAAAAGTGTTGGCCTAAGCAAACAAGCTAAGGATGGCAATGAGCAAAAGTACGGTCCGTTTTGCACCATGGGTCGGTCCACACTACGAGCGTGGCATTCACGGTCTACGCATTCTCATGGTCTGCGAATCTCACTATGGGGCCAAGGAACATGAACGCCCGACAGTCACACCCGAGGTATTGAAGGCCCTGGCTTTAGGCCAGAAACACCCTGAAGCCACAGCTAAGCTTCGGAAACATGCGCATTTCACCAAAATAATGGCTTCGATCCTGAATGCTAGGAAGCACTTTTCCAAAGTAGATAGGAGTGATTTTTGGCATTGCATTGCCTACTACAACTTCATCCAAGAGTTTATACCCAGTATCCGCAAAGCACCGTCGAGCGCAGCTTGGGAGAAAGGTAAGCAGCCTTTTACTGAAGTCTTGGAGGTATTGGCACCAGAGCTGATTGTCTGCTTCAGCAAGCGCAACGGTGATCGAGTTACCGCGTTAGCGGGTGGTGTGCCTGTGGCGGTGGCTAATCACCCGTCATCGCAGTTTGCTTATTCCAAAGTCAATCCCATTATCGCTGAACAGATCGAGCGGGCATTAACGCGCAAGGCGCAAGTAGCAGATTTTGATAGTACCAGCGCTCTATATTTACGCTGGTGCGAGGCCACAGCTTCTGCCTTGCCCACACCAGGACAATATCTTTCGGATTCGGATAGGCTTGAGCTTATTGCGAAGCGGATGGAATGGATGTCTGCGCTCGACAGAGCTGCATTGGCGTAGGTCACGCGTTCGCTTCAACAGAAAAGGAAAGAAAAGGGGACCAACCAGAAAAGGGGACTAGTAGCTGAAGTGTGACCTGCGCGCCGCCCGTCTTAGCGACGCACGTGTGCGTTCAATCATGCATGCCTGAATAGCCGATTGCACAGTTGTATTGCTGCTCGCCGGGCAAGATGCCATCATTAACTGAACCCTGGAGCTTCATGCAATGCTCAGGATCTATACCGGCTGCAAAAGGAAATATATGAGCGTCGTGACTGTTAGAACAAAGGACGAACTGGCTAAAGCTAGAAAGTCGGGCGTGGAGCAGATTGTTGTCCAGGGAGAGCTCGCCGACAAGGTCAAGCGTGGAAAGAAGATTGCTTTGGCTGGTTCTATCACCGTCGCAGCTTTGGCGGCAGCGCTTGCTGCCACGCCAATGACCGGAGGCCTCTCATTTCTCGCAGCAGCCCCAGTTGCCGCGCTGACCGGGCTTGAAATCGCCGCCATTATTGCAGCTGCGTCGATTGGACTAGCACTCATAATTGCCTTGTTTAAGGACTATGAAGAGATTTCATACGAAAACGGTAAGCTTGTGCTTAAAAAGAAATCATCATGACTGTATTCATACTAGGCTCCATACTTTTTTAGAAAACAAAGGGGACTGATTTATTTTCTGAGAAATAAATCAGTCCCCTTTTCTTTTGTGTCGGAGTCGATTTCGCCTTTGACGCTGCATGAGCTGGGCGCTTGACCTTCGCCTCAAGATTTTTCATACAGACCCTAATAAGAGCTACGGCATGGTGTAGGAGTTCTGTGACTGCCTTTTGACATTATATTTAATCGCGAAGATAACGTTTCTGTCATTGCTGCCGATAGATGAAATGCCGATGCTATAGATATTGATAAATATGAAGTGGAGAAATTTCATGACGAATAAGTGGGCGTTCCGTTCACTCGTGTCAGTAGGGTGTATTACCATTTACGGCGCTTCGATAGTTTTTTTTGTGCTGCCTGCACTATTGTTCATGCCAAAACTGAAGGATCAGATCCTGGAACCAGCAAAGGGACTATACCGATATGTGCATGCGAATGATGACGTCGATCTGGCATATGGGCGAGCCTGCACGCAAGATCTTAGCGTTTGTATTGATTCTTTCAACTTTCAAGGGGACGTAAAAGAAGGTAGTTACAAGCCTTTCCTGCGTCAAATAATAACTTTGATGAAACTTCACCCAGAGGTTAATACCCTCTGCCTTAACTCAGGAGGCGGCAACCATGAAACGGCTGCGCAAATTGCTGGCTTTATCAAAACCAACCAGTTGAATACGTGCGTGGCTGATACATTGCTCACTGATGAAAAACCACAGGTAGGAGGTGCGCGTTTCACTGCTTCGTGCCAGTCTGCATGTGTATTTATCGTCTATGCGGGCATAAAGCGCTTGGCCCTTGGTGATCGGTTCGTTGTGGGGCTGCACTCATCGAAAAGAAAATTCGAAAGCAGCGACGATGCTGACCGCAGGGTGCTGAATCAGGCTGCCGGCTCTGCTGAGCGCGTAACTTTCATGAGTGATGAGAGTGAACGAAACGTCTTGCGCGAATATAAGGGAAAGTTATCGATTGCTGATGAGGCATTCAAAAAATTTCTGACAGCTACTGCGCTGACTCCAGCCAGCCGCATGTACTATGCGAGCGAAGTGGAACAAATGGAACATCAAATATTTACCCAGCGTTTACACTGATTAAGTTAGCTTGTAACAACAGGTCAAGTGCTGAGGCAATTCTGAGCGGTTGGCCAAACGTGCATGACGTGGCTTGAGCTTGTATTGCCGCTTATCGGTACCATGGCGGAGTTGGCAAGGACGCGTAAACCAAAGCAAGAAGTGATGATTCACTCAGACCAAGGTAGTAGTTCAGCAACTCAGACTGGCAAAGTTTCCTGAAGGCTAACAATGTGTATGTCGGCGAGGAAACTGCCATGCCAACGCCGTTGCCGTAACGAGCAATAGAGCCAGCGACAAAGAATTTTAATACTCACATATGAAGAGTGAATAGATAGTTCAATTTGCTTTATAACCAATAGCCTCAAGGGCTTGCCGGACAATCGCGCTAACCGACTTCGATGCGACTCCTTTACGCATGTTTTTATAAGCAATTTTAGAGAATTCGTGTATTAGATCACAAGATAGGCTTATCGAAACACTTTTACATTCGACACTTTTAATGTCAGGGGTGGATAGCCGAGCAGTCAGCGCAGGGGGAGGTCGTTGCTATGTCCAGACGTCTCCCCAGCCTATGCGACGGACCACTGAGATTGAGCAACTGCTTCTGCATTAGTGGAAACCATCCTTACTTAGGCAAGGTGAGTTGGCCGGACGCTTATCCCACAGGTACAGCGCAAGCCTGAATGCTGTTCATATTCCAGTGGGAGTTGGCTTGCAGGCAATGCGGCCGGTACTGACTACAGCACCTTGGATCGGTGTCTGCTATGGGTCGTTTGCAGCCCATCTCGACAGGCAGCAATCGGCCAAAAGCGGTCGCTCGCAACTGGTTATTACCAACGCTTAGCTGACGGTAGTGACAAGTACAAAGCGACCACAATTTTAGGTCAGCAAACGATGGAAAAAGTTAAGACTTCTCTGAGATGGTGGAAGATTGCTTCCGTAAATATCTGTGAAATTTACGCAAATTTCCAAATCGCCTAAGATCTTTCGAATTTGCGAAGATGCTCTCTGATATTCGGACTCGCAAAATCCTTCCTGAAAAGTAAAATCTACCAAGTCTATTTCGCCCCCTACTGGGACACTACGACCTGAACAATCTTCCACGAAGTTCGTCCATGCAGTTTTTGGCCCAAGCAATGGCATGGATTGTATAAGCGGCTTATTAGGGTCCGCAGCTCCGATTACCGTCACCGAGTTAATAATCATTGGTCCTGTTCCGTGGTTACGAATTTTTACAAAAATACGGCCATCATAGTCGCCAATCATTATGTAGGCGAGCGGCCTAACAGACAGTTTGTTATGTGCTTGCTGACTTTTAAGTGTGGATCGAGCAATCCAGATGGAGACGACAGACAAAATAACTGCTGCCAAAGCGATAGATGCGCTCGCGATTGTAGCAATTGAATTTGCAGTTTCTTTGTTTGCTATGAGCCATTCGAATGCATCTTTAATAACCATTTTTTCACTCAAAAGTCCTAAAAAGAATGAAAATATACCTTGATTCGTCCTTGTGGTCATCTGTCGTCGGCGGTGCGTAGCGCCAAAGTCGGTTAGAAGGGCCTTTTAATTATTTATCCCATATGAAACCAACGCGGAAGGGCTTTTCCTGAAGTTTTGGAACCGCCACCAGCAAAAAGCTCAACTGTGACACATGTTGAACGAGCTGCAGCTGGCTGCCAGTGCTATCGACACCGGTAAAAGTAATCAGAAATGGCGCTTTGTAGCCAATGTTCTGAACGTGAATTTGAATTGACTGACCAAATGTCACGAGTCTTGCGCCTACCTCGTGATCGTCGTCTAGGTTGGATTCAAAAGATATGACGTATTCGTGCAAGCCTTTGAAAACAGCTATGACTGGGTTGTCTCTATCAAATTGCTGCTTGTTTACTACTCTGTTCATCTCGGCTATGAGCGGAGTTCTGACTTCCATCTGCTGATTTCGCCATTAGTTCGCGTAATTCGAAAAACGACGATATACACCAATCCAAAAAACATTTCCGCCATGTGGTTGGGCGGCTTGATCGTTCTTTACATATATCCGGAGCCTCTTACTGGAGCCCCGAGAGCAACACCATCCCATAGAGGGTTATGAAACTCAGGCCCGATGGCTCCCAGACTTGAAACATCATGACAAATTTGATATCGAGCGCCGTCAGCTGAAATCAACTCGACGCTAACTAGTTCATAAGCATTAAAGGCATAGTCGAAATCACTGGGAAGCTTAAATTCAACGGGATGATTTATATAAATTGGCAGAATCTGCCCCGGATCGAGTAGGCAGGAAGTCATCTCTGCATCGTATAAAACTGTGAATGAGTGACTTGATCGCATATGACCAAGCTTGTCAGGACCTCTCAGAATCTCTACAGACTTTACATACAGTGCCTGCTTGCCGTTATTGCTCAAGGTGTATCTGAGGTGTCGCATTGCAGGACTAACAGCACGATCCTTAGTTATATCGTAAATACTGTCTCCAATTTTCAATAAAACAGACTCAGGTGTAAATGTTCTTTCGAGAAGGATCAACATCGCGTTAGAAGGTTTGTGTAGTTGTGAAAAATACAACGCTGCGAATGAAACGAGTAATGCCCCGCCTGAGAAACCCAACGTCATTAAGTCTTTCACTTCCATCTATCAGCTCCATCTGCACCCTGCTTATCACACCCGATTCCAAACAAAATTGCCAGCACGATTTACCGAGGACTGAATCTGCCCCTAATTTAGTAGAGACCCTGAATACCCGCTTTTGGCCGGGAGCAGCCGTTTTTCCAGACGTCCGCTTTTGGCCGTTTTCTGCCGGTTATAGTTACGGAGCGTGCTGGTCAAGTCCGATACAAATGGGTGGTTAGGTCCATGCAATTACGCAGCCTGAAAGGTCTGATACATCGGCGGGCTACAACATAAAACTATACCGGTATTAGGAGTCGTATAGAGTCGCCCGCAGAATTCGGACAAAATCGTACAATAAGTAAATGTGGAACTCCGGCGCAGCCGGATCCCCCTGCAAAAATATCCGCGTCAGCAGGCCTTAAACTGGGTCTTACGGACGAGGTACTGACGATGTGGAATTTTCGGAAAAAGCGGCAAACCGCCGAATAGCAGCGCCAGGTAGAGCGCTCCCTGAACGCCAAGGTGCAGTTTTCGGCCTTGTCTGAGTAGCCTGAGAGGTCTGCCAGCCTGGCGATCAACTGGACGGTGCCAGGGCAGTTCTGAACGGGGCTGAGGGATGATCGGGGGTGAGTCTAGGTGATCCAGTAGGTGACAGCATGATTGACATAGTGATTATCGATTGACTATTGTTCGTCTGCGCCTAAGCGTGAACCACAGGGTGGTTACAGGGATCTTCGGATCGCACCCCGCTTCTGATGTAAGTCAGATGGCCCAGTGCCAGGCAACAGCGCCCTGCCCCGTCGAACGCATGCAGTCGACGGCTGAGAATCCCGCCTAGAGCGGGATTCGTATTTCTGGCCCTTCAATTTTGCGGCTTCGGCCGATTCTGTACTTCCTTGGAGCATTGATCCTTGGGCTTTCTTTGCGTGTCCATCGCGACCATGAAGACATTGCCCCTCTTTTTGTTGATCGGGGTATCCGGGGGAGCCTTCGCCAGTGCGTGCGAAATATGCGCTGGTGACGTGAATCCGCAGCAAGCGGTGTTCGCGATAGAACGCTAGGCATACTTTGTATGGCTCCAGCAGGCCGGTAGCGCTACTCAACACGCGAATGGTGAAAACCGCTCGCCTTCCGTGTGGTGGATCGTAGCGGCATCCAGCTTCTCTATGATGCCCTTGAACTGCTCTGAGGCTTCGTAGCGTTCGACGACTAAGGATTCCGGTTCACTGTTGATGTAGAAAACTTCTCCAATCGACTAAGAAATCCGGGCGACCTAAATCGCCCCGAACCTTCTAGACAGCGAAGCCCAACCGATAGCCCTCAGCGTTTCCCCGAGTTCCGACATAGGCTCGGTGCAGTCAGGCACTGCGTAGGTCCTTTTCTACGCGCTGCAAGCGTTTCAGATCCAACAGCGGGTTGCCGTAAAGAAAGCTTGGTGCGATCTCCTCATTTTTTTTCGAGGGCCGCTCATGTTCATGATCGGGAAAAAATGGCAAGTCAGGATGATCGGGCGCCGAGTCGGCACGGTAGATCTCCTTGCTTGCACCCGGCGGGTACAACATGTATGCGTAGTCCATTAAGGTATTCAGGCGCAGCAACCAATGCCAGCCATCCGATAGAGCAATGCGCAGGTGCCAGCCGCGCTTTCGTTTCAGCGCAGTGCCAACCGTGCCGCCCAAGGCCTCGGCGACCATGGCGTGCAATGATGCGATTAGCTCATCCGGGATAGCATCCCGTCGCTCGACCTCCGGCAGTCCAAGCGAGATCGAGAACAACGTTTCTAGAAAGAGCGCGACACACGGATACTCTTGGGCGGCCTGCAGGTGTTGAGCACATAACGGCAATTGAATCAGCAGACCATTGTCGGCGGCGCTGCTCAACGTAGTGCGTGCACTGGCGACGGAAGGCGCCTTACAAGCCAAACAACTGCCCACTCCAGTAAAAATTACCGATCGGGAGACTGCGGTGTTCTCAAAGCGTCCTTCAGCCATTGCGGCCTGATCTGCAGTCGTGCGGGTCATCCAGGCCTGCCAGGCGTGGAACACAGCCGCAGCCGCCGGCGTGTCGAGTTGTGCGTAAAACGTCTCAGGGGTCGACACAGCGCACCACCCCGTGCCTGCCGCATCATGTTCGCCGATGCCCTGTGCACGCCGATATCGATAGGTTCGCACGCAGCCGCAATGTTCGGTCTGTGCAAAGACTAGAACCTCTTCTTGGGGCTGGCGGATCCTAAACTTCGCGGGGGCAGCGTCCACCAACGTCTGCCACGTCGCGGCCTTATAGGTCACGCTTTCAAGCACGAATGGTAGTCGCCGGGCAAAGCCGTCGAAGTTCTTAAAGGCGAGTGACGCAACGAATAGATCCAGGGTCTCGCCCGTGACCACTTCGTCTCGAAGCTCCTCGAGCAACGAATCGATATTGAATAACTGTGACGTCTGAACGTATGGCACGGCAGTTTCCTTCTGCTAGATAGATATACAGCGTTGTTGCTTAGAGATCCTGCAACTCACTCTTGAATAGCAGCTCATATTTTTTATGAAAAAAACGATCACGACTTTTTTATTTCGGTCGCTGGGCCGTTCAGATGTAACGTCGGCCTCTTCGAACCTGATTGTATCCACATGGGGGAACCAGTGTCCCCCTACCGCTCTTGAGTGGGACGTCGCGGCCTTCAGAGAGCTCCTGAATGACTAAAGTGGGTCAGTGATTACTTTTCCCGCAAAGTTCTTTAATGCAGTTAAGTCGAAGTCTCCCCCAGCTCAGCACTCTCCAAATCGACCGGGACTACTTCCATGATATGAGCCATCGAATAACTAATTTCGACCTCTCCTTGCCTTACCCAATTTATTTACTTGGATCGATGTTTTCGTGTCGGAGCTGCGTTGGCTTCGGTAGGTCGAGAGAGATTGGAGAGGTCACTACTGTCCAAGTACAAGCGGATAGGATTGTCATTTGGTTAGAAAATCCATAAATCCGTCCATAAAACACGTTAGCCAGATGAGCGTTCACCGGGCGCTTACAATCATCCAGCGGTTTCTTGAATTAACAAGAAACTAAACGAACATAGCTCCCGTCGTCAGAGTTTGATTGAAGGGGTCGAAAGTGTTGGATCGGTGCAGTGTTTTCACCTGCCAAAGATAGAATGATCGCACCGCACCTTCCAGTGCGTCCTCCCCCTCCCGATAGCCCCTCCCTCGTGAAGTAAGTGCCGTACCGCAGTTACCACTGAACTGCATGGGGCGCGCAATTCCCCAACCCGCATTCCAGTAACAGAGGTCCGCGATGACGTGCTCCTCAACCTTAATCTCCAATTGTCCCCCGCGAGGAGTAAGTTCGGCTTGGTCGGCGCTAGGAAGCGTCGGAAGAAAAAGCCTTCCAGGATATAGATCGTGTTGGAGATATCCCAAACGGTCAAAACCAAGCGGCGCCGCAAGTGGCCAAGCCTTGCATTGGTCCTCCATCAGCCTATCTAGCGGGGGAGAAGCGAATACGGTTGTCGTGCTCAAAGGTTCATGAGATGCACTACGAAGCATCCAACCGTCGGCCCAGAATTCCTCTAGATTTGCGGCTAAGTCAGCGTCGGCAATACTACTCTCCTCAGTTTGTGACCACCGGACGAGTGAAACCTCCACACACCGCTCCATCGAAATAAATATTGGAGAAGTGAACGCGATCAGTTCGTCATCCGGCCGCGCTGTTTTTACTCGGGCTACCAAGTCTCGCACAGATGATTCGATCGCCTCTCTATCACCATCGAAATCAGTTTTCGCGGGAAACCAAACCGGGCGCTGCGGTCTGATAAAGGCCAAGGTCGGATGAACAGGCAAAGCCAAGAGAGCCTTCGCTTCCGCTCGATCTGTTGGCATGACCCAGAACTTCTCAGCCACCGCCAATGTGCGAAGATATGCGGAAATGCCGCGAAGGGTTGTTCGCGAGGAGATCTGTCCGACGAAACCATCGCCAAGGGGGCGCGAGAAGTGCCAGTGATCCCCTTGGAACGGGGCGTCTGGGTAGGCGGATCGATTCGCCGTCCATTCAAAGGCCATCTGCCGGACGAATGGAAACCCAGTACGGTTCTCGAGCTCGCCCATGGAGGTCCGAAACATCCGGGGCAGATCTGAACCTTGCACGCCGTCAAAGTCTTGGGGGATCTCGAACTCCTCGGGCACCTCCTCTAGTTCTTCATAGTCCCCTTCGGCAAACATGCTAAAGCTATCCAGTAGCAGGTCCGAAAGGATGGATGACCTCGGGATCCTCTCAGCTAGCTTGGAAGTGGGTGAATAGTCGTACGCTTGTGCCGCCATCCAGTAGATGCACAGAACCTCGATCACTTCGGCCTCAATCTTGCGCGTACTCAGCAGTTGGAGCAGTGCGGACTCTGTTTCGGCCCTTAAATCTGGCTCATTTAGCCGAGCGGCCAGTTCCTGCATGGTCCACCACCTTGCAGACGTCGAAGGCCAACCAAGCCGAGCGATGAGAATGCGAAGTTCGTCCATCAAGCCTCCAGTCCCATAGAGAGGCTCAATTCCGCCGCCCAGCGCGGCCGCTCAAGTGGAAGGGTGCGGGTGTCTTCAATGACGCAGTTGACCATCGTCTCGGCGAACCTTACTGCCTCCGCGATCCGCTTTTGCCGTGCATAGAAGTAGGCCATCAATTCCGTCGGCGCCACACGTGGCGGTTCGGGGTGGCCGAACATGCCGTATGTCGTCACAGTGACAAATTCGTCGCTGCGTTTTGGATAGTACTTGACGACTAGATCGAGCCTTCTGCACGTAGCCTCTTCTCTCTCCATAAATCCGACCCAGCCACCGTTATGAATATGCGCTTGGACGAGGTACTTCCATGCCGCCTTCGCGCCACTCAACTTGCGTCTTGTCTGAAATGCTAAATCAGACAGCTCCAAGACGCCTTGGAGCCTTCCCTCTCCCGATAGAAGGAAGTTGTCGAGTGCCGCAAGCAGTCGCTTACCTTGCCCAGCCTTTTCCCAATGTTGATACCAGTCGCGAAGCAGCCTCAATTTTTCGTTGTAACTGGTCGATAGACTGTCGAGCAGGTCGCCGATACGTTCGGGTGCAAAGGTCGTGACATCTCCCGTGTACGGTTTGCTCTCGCTATCGCTGCTAGGACGTTCCGTTCGCTGTAGCAGGCCGATGTCCCAACCAACGTGCTCCCGAAGTACGCGAAGTCGCTCCAAAGCGCTGGAGTTACCTTCCCGTGCAATTCGATTCAGCGCGTCATGGATCTCCGGATGCAGACCGGTTCGCATCAGCGCGTCCAGAGGCCAACCATCCCTGACACCCTGCTCCACGTATTCCCGCAGACTGTCCTCCGCCTGCGACCAGTCGCCCGCGTGAGTATGCTCCTCGTACTTGGTCACCAAAGCTGAGGGACTCAGCTTTGCAAGCAGCCGATCGGCGGCGGCCAGAACATGCCTGGTGCCTTTTCCATCGGTGTAGTCCAGGATGTGGTGGACCTGCGGCGCGATAAGGCCGAGCAATCGGCGAGCGTCATTGGGTGCGACATCGACCAGATAGCCAATGGCATCGATAGTGTTGTTCAGCGTAGGGTCCTTGCGATGCGCATAACCGGTTGTCAGCTCCCACGTCTGCTTGCATAACTCACGTGCGCTGGAGCTCAACCCGTGGGCTAACGCAATGGCACACAACTGGAGCGGTATCTGGAGATGCACGCTAGTTTCATGGCGGACTTCTGCATCAAGCAGGCTACGCTGTGATTCGACGAAGGCCACCGCCGCATTGTCGCTCATCCTCGTTAACATTCCGGTCGAGTACTGGATGCGAAAAGATGTGCTATCAAACCAAGCCTGCTTCCCGGCGGCTTCCATGGTTTCCTCGGTCAGGGCCACATCGTCGAAGTTACTCAGCAGAACGCTACCCAAACGGATGTCGCAGGCAATGCGATGCAGCGCACTCCGGAAGTCCTCGGCCGCAGAGCTCGCGTCATGGCTTTGCCTAAAACGCCTGAATTCGACCGTATTGAGCAACTCGAACAGCTCATGGAAGTCAACGAAATCTCCCCGCCACCAATGATGCGCAACTTGCGTCGCGGCCACAGAGAGCGCATTGAGGAAGTCGGTGATGTTCGTTCTGCCTTCGTAGACGGGAGCACGCATGAGCTCGAAGGCAGTCTCACCTTCAGCTGTCATACACAGACTCAGATGTACGGCGCTGAAAAACCAGTGGTGCGCGAGTGTAGCCAGATCTTCCTTACGCTCGTAGTAGTTGCCCTTGAGCCACTTAATGGGAATAGGCGCATTCAACGGTTTGGAGACTCGCGTGCTAGCTACGTCTAAGGCAGCGACGAGGGGAGTTCGCTCAAGATAGTTGAAGTCATCGCGCTCTGTGATACTTACGCCAGCAGTCGCCGCCGCACGGACGCATGCATCGCTGATAATCCTCTTACTTTCACCAAGGGCGAGCGAAGCAGCGACCTGCATCAAGTCATCCAAACTTCCTTCTTCAACAAGCATCTGGACTCGCGGCAGCCAGACCACCGACCCGTTTTCAGAAACTAGCTGGGCCAATGCTGTCGGGGTTGCACCAATGGCACCGAGCCGCGCAAATGCGTCGATGAGGAACTGGAACTCATCTGACCCGGCGCTCGACGAGTACCTGTCGGAGAACCGGCTGAGGCCTCTGAACCGTCGAAGCGCCTCTTCTCCACACGCTTCGGCGACAGTTTCGTCGCCCCGCGCACGCAAGGCCAGTCCGAGCGCGGAAAGCCGCAATATGTCCGCCTCATGCCTGGAAGCCACAGCTTCTCGTACGACACCATCCTCTTCGGTCAGGATCAACGTGAACGAGACCAGCCTGGCCATGTCGTCATTCTGCATCTGGTACTGACTGCCACCGACCATTCGCGCCCTAAGGTGCTCTAGGCGATAGGCTTCAGCGAACTCGCTGGTGTCCAGCGCCGCGACCAGAGCATCGGACAGCAGCGTATCAAAGAGCGGTTCCGGATATCCCTCCTCCAGGCGGAGCATGATCCAATCGCGGGTAAGGCCTCTGATGAGATTCCTTGGGTCACCCAACTTCGCCTGAACCGTCCAGAGCCAATTCACGCGTAGCGAAACGGGCGCAGTGCTCTCCAACCAGCTTGCAACAGCAGGCATCAGTTCGTGGATACGGTCGGCGTAGCCTACGGTAGCGCGCACGAAGACCGCCAAACTCTCGTGAAAAACCTTCAGGCCAGCCGCCGACGAGTGAAGCAGGTGCTCCACTTTTGCAACGTCCGGCTCCGCCGTACCGACTTTCGCAGCGATCTCTCCGAAGGCAGCCCTAGGCCAGAAGAACGAGAAAGCACATACGAGACGTAGCGTATCCTTAAGACTTGGAGGAAGGACTTCCCAAAGCGATGCGTAGTAGAACTTTGCATCTTTGCTCAAGTCTCCCTTCAGTTGCTCGACATCCCACTTCGACAAGTTGCGACCGGCATGCTCAAGCTCCGCCGTAGCATAGATGACGTGCAGAGGATGGCCATTGGTCTTCGTGCGAAGCGCGGTTGCAGCCTCCTGCAGTTGAGCTTCCGCAACATCCTCGCCCTCAAAGCCAATCGTAAGCCTGCCTTCCTGAAATGCTTTGCGCAAATAGGACAGAACTGCATTTTCGGACATCGCCGGCAGCGTGCGCCACTCGGCCTTGGGCACGAAGGCAAGCAGATCCGTCGGCAATTGAGCGTCGTCCACAGGTTGTGTGCCAACCAGCAGCACCATATTGTCAGGGCATGGGATTATTTGGGAAAACACATCATCTAGTGGCTGCTTATCCTCAGCGTTAATGCGCCAAACGTGGTCTAGTCCGTCCAGGACAAGAATGAATGGCTTGGCCAATTTCTTGTAGTGGGAAGCACAGGCTTCAAGGAGCCCGCGCAGATCGCCCGCAGGGGCCTGAACATCAGGATGGAACCGTTTGACTTGTGCTTCGATGGACTGCTCGACCACGTAACTGTGCAACCGGTCGCGCCCCCGTTCCGTCGTTGAGAGAAAGTAGTGGTGTCGGACCGTGGGAATGTCACGCTCGGCAAGCGTATCGCACAGCGCGCTTAGATAGGTGCTCTTCCCACGACCTGGAGGCCCTGTGAGCACGATCGCGCTGCCCGTAGCGCCGACAGCGTCACGAACGAACTCCCGATGAAATGTCTCGTCGGGAACCTCATAACCCGGAGGTACGACAAAGTCCTCAGGTAAAGGTGCCGGAGGCGTTGATCGCAGGATGGAGCGGACCTGCTCCAGCTTGATCCAACCATCCGGGGGCGGAGAGTTCTTCCTCGTTGCCCAGTTCAACGCAACGTTCTTGAGCGTGGCAATACCCTCAAGAGTGCCATGCTTGCGAAGTCGTGCATCGACCTCTTGTTCCAGCGTATCGAACCCCTTATCGCTGTGACAAATTTGTAGCTGGCTGAAGAACGTCTCGCAGTCTTGCTCTCCCCCAAGCTCAGCGATAACCTCAGAACGCCTGTGCTCGGGAATCTTGGCGAAGAAGATCTTGCCGCCGTCTAGGCAAGCTTCGATATCGGCGTCTGGCCGACGGTTGGTTATCAACGAGAGCACGCCCCTACGCGCTGGATCTAGTGCCTTGAAGGCATCGAACCACTTGCGCAACATTGACCTCGATCGCGCCGTCTTGCCGGTTTTCTCGAGCATCCAGTTCCAGCAGAGCAAATGCACGTTTGGGTCTGGGGTGAACTTGACCTGCTGGAGGTCAAACAGGCCATCTGAGCGCTCAACGACGACGTCATCCAGCCCCTTCGGCGCGACGGCCTCGTCGTCGCACTCAAACCTCACTTGGGTGTAGCGGGACGGAGCGTCAAGCCAGTCACAGAGAGTTCGTAGGCCTTGCCGGTTCTGGTAAATATAGCCCGCAGCGGTGATAGCGGTGTTCTTGATGTCTTCAGACATGGTTGAACTCACCTTCAGAGGCAGCCACGATAACGTCAGCCTGTACCGAGAATTCAGTAATGCAACTGAAGACAACAATACGCGGATTGTCCGTTATCACAGGGAAACGCGAGATCAACATGTGCTGCACAAGCTCGACGCCCAACGTCATCCTCACAAGGTGCTCCCGATTTTGCTCTTTTATCAAAGCTTTCTCATATGCTCGCACGAGACAGCGATTTTGCGGGCAAAAGCGACCGCAGGGGCGAGGATCGTTGCGGCCAAGACCGAAGTCATTCAAGCCCCGGCGCAGTAGAAGCGACTGCTGGAGCGCCTACGACCTGTTGTGTGAGCCAGGCATCTAATGCATCGATTCGGGTAAATGCAGTCGGAACTTCGTATGGCGGATGCACCATCCAGTAGTGGATAACCCGACTGACGTAGATCTCTAGATCGCGAGGTTGATCGCCTTGGGGTGACGGCCAGCCCAGCAGCTCCAAAAGCCGCGACCTGTGCTGAAGAAGGAATTGTCTACGACGCAGAATTCGGCTGAATTGGCCATTTCTGTCGTCCTCACTCTTCCCGAAGATTTTATCTCTGAGTCGCCGGGTGTCCTTCATCGAGTACGCTGGCTGGTTGTATTTGCATTCGGCAACCAGCAGCGTATTCGTTTCCGGCCAATACGCAAACACGTCGAAATCTCCCACGTCGTCAAATCGTTCGCTGCGGAATTTGCGATAAAAATCCAGATTACGCATCACGTAGGGCGTATGCCGTAGAAGCACTTCTCCTGCCCGCGCCTCCAACTGTTTCTCAATTCCCTCCTTGATTTCTCTGATAAGGGGGTCAACGTTGGGCCACGAAAAATCGGCGGGAAGGTATCCATCCCTTACGGAAGCACTCCAGATATTCAGGGCTCGGCTGGCGGTTTCTGCCCCCCAGCGCAGAGCATCGCCTTCAGCGATTAATGGGCGGATTGCGTAACGCTGAATCCGTTTGCTGTGTTCCCAGTAAGGAACCTCTGACTCTTCCACGTCTCGTCCTGCAAGACGACGGATATTGGGGCCTGACAGCGTCAGGAACTCCAAAATTGCGGCGCTCTCGGAACGCTCCAGCCCTTCAATATTGTCCATCAGGAGCTGCGATAGTCTACCCGCCGTCGCAACGTATGAAAGCGCGAGCGTGTCAGTCAGCCCCAATTGCACGGGTTGGGAAAAAACTACTAACGCACTGAGTAAGTGCCGTAATTCAAATCCCACATCCTGTTTGAAGGCTTGGCGCATCCTCTCGTCAGCCATCAGCTCTTCTAAAGGACCTTCCACCTCGTCCTGATCATTCAGGTTGATACCCAGTCGAGACCTGGCGTACTCCAGAGCGTATTTCTCCCCCCTTTCTGCGGAGTCGGTTGAATAAAAAATCTGGGGGACGTGGAAGTCATCGATCTCAATACCCCCTACGTCTACACCGGTATGTAATACGTCGCCGGCGTCCGCCAATACTTTGTACCAATCGACCAATCCCACTAGCTCACGCAAGACTTCGCTAGTGGCCTGTTGCGCACCAACGCCCGTCGAACTCAGAACCTTTTCCAGAAGATATCGATAATGACGAGCCGCTGTTCCAAGGTCCTTACGTGCTTTTTCCACAGCCTCAAAACGATCGTATTCAACGTCATGCACAAGGCTTTGCTGGGCTCTCAGAACAGCAAATCTCTCAGCTGCGACAAGTGCGTCATGTTGCTCAATACACTGGCGAATAAGCTGATGCCGATCAAGAGAACCAAGTCGCTGTTCAATATGGCTCCGGAGAAAATCCCGCCCAACATCAATTTTCGTCTTCGCGTCTTTAAGCTCGTAGCGTCCCGGATTTAAACCTGAGCGCTGCATGGCAACAGCCAAATGCTTGCGAGCCTGCTTATAATCCATCGGGGATGGGACGACGGGATCTAAGAAATCCGGGACGTCTACGAGGCGCTGGGTGTGCTGTAGATGAAACCGAGCCGCAGCCGTGGCCCTAGATTGTAATGCCACCACCAAATCGTTTGAAAATGTTAACCCGTACTCCTCGTGGCAGCGCTGTAGTGCCTCGATTAGGCACCTAACCTCAAAAGACGCATCCTTGGAGTCATTCAAACCGGCCAGCACAGCTCGAGTGCTTATTGTGAGAAGGATAACGTGTGGCTGAGCTTCCGATCGCGACGTTTTGACGATCACTTCAGGGAACGTCGCCAGCGATTCAGGAGCCTGCTCAGGCTCGATAACATCGCGAGCATCTACACCACAGGTAAGAATCAGATGCGGTAGCTGTAGCAACGGCAGTGTTGACAGCAGATCGCGGTGTCGGAAGAACTGATCTGTTAGCAAATGTGCAAACATTTCCAGCATCCGCCCATCTATTTCCTGCAGATGAGGGGCGATAGGAACGAGGGTCTGGACGGTGCAAGCGTCCACTTGTGTTGAAAATCCTAACAGTGGCAGGCTGCGTGACTCCATTCTCGTGACACCCGAAGTCGCGGATGACAGTCTCCAACCAGCAGAATCCGTCGGAAACCTACTAGGAGCAAGGGCCCAGAATGAAGATAGCTCCTTAAAGCGGCGCGAGGTCCCCCAACTAGTGTCCAGCATCAGCATCGACGGTTCCATGGCACCGTCCACCAGAACTCCGTAGCTGTCTATGTACGAGGCAAATTGATCAGCAAGTCCGCTGGAAAACGGACTGAACATAGCTCGCTGGCCATCCATGAACTTCCAAAATGATTCAATATCATCCGGCTGATCCAAATCGTCGAAGATCGTGATGAAGTCTGCCAATGGCATCAGCCTCGCGGGCTGCACGACTGGATCAAGCATTCCCCACGCGGTGCCGGATTGAGTGAGCACAATCAGAACGTGGACTTCTTCAGCTTTGAGACAGCGGCTTCTGTCTCTGCCCAAATAAAATCTGCGTCCGTCTGCCAATTGGAAGTGTGCATGCTCACCACGCTTCAAAGCAGCGTATACATTCTGCGACGCATTTGAAGCTTGCGGATACGACTGATGATCGCAAGCGCAGATGAGGTATACACCTGATTTGCTGGGGATGAGGCAGCTGATGGGTAATTGATGTATTGCGATCTCGCCGACGAACAGAGTGATTGGACCAATACGACTATGCCTGAAGCGCTCTGCGATAAAGCGACCAAACCTCCTGTGTACCTCCGCACCGACTCCCTGAGCATGCAATGCTGCCCAATGGTCGATGACAACCCCCGGCATGTTCCGTACAGAAATAGGCACCCAACTGTCTCCGTCAGTCACAGCAAGGTATGGGAGTACCTCCCCGACCATCACGGCATTGCCGAATCCATCGTGGGTGAGAGGATCCTTTAGTACGCCAAAGCTGGCTTCAAGGTCTTTGCTGGCATGAGTACGTCGATTAGCCAGGTCTTGGCCCAGTTGAATAATTGTCGAGCGACACGCTAACCAGAACCTTTCAGGAGGAACCTCCACGTCTCCGGCGCCTGGCTGCGGCATCGACGCTGTAGCCAATTCAGGCATCGACTTGATGATACAAGTTTGCGCCGCGATGGCGAGATTCATGTCGACTTGGGCAGTCTCGACATCTGCATAAGAGATCCGGAACGCCTCCACAAAATCAGGTATGCGCTCGATGCAGCTGCCGTAAAAAATCGGAACGAAATCGGAATCCAGACGCACCCTGGTCTGGCCCCAATCCGCTTCGGAAGCGAAGTCTTCAAGCATCGGAAAGTCAGGCCAAACCGCATAAAGCGCATTGACGAAGCCTACAAATTCCTCATACGTTGCAATAGGCAACGTGCCTGAATTCGCCTCCTCCGTTCTCAACAGAACGGACCAGGCAAACATATGCTTGATGGGGCTGGCCACATTGGCTGGCCACAAATCGGAAATGCTCAGCGCCAAAGCTGCGTCAATGCGTTTGTACCGGCGGAGGACACTACCTGTTTGCTCGATGCGTCGTTGAAATTTGCTTTCTAGCTGAGAATCGGGCGCACCCCACCGGGACAAAGAATCAAGACCGGGAGGCCAAATTTCCGGCCCCATACCCAGTTTCGCCGCCTTGCGCTCACGCTTCTCTCGCGACTTCTTCCCCATCTAACTCTCCCTGTTTTGTATTTTTTGATACGTTGCGGCAGCTAGTTTTGGTGGTAACTGATTCTCCAGCGCAGCCCAAAACGCATCAGAAGGCAAATGCGTTTCCCCTCGGTACTGGCTTGAAGCTGACTGCTACTCCCATACCATGTACCTGACAAGAACCGAGCGTGCTGGCGACGGAGACCGAAGCCGGCACGCCATTTATGCCCTAAGGACCATCGCAGTAAACTGATACGGACGATGCCATTCTTCGATCATGCGGCCAACAACAATGCAACGTGTTTTCCCTGTCGCCTCCATGAGGTCATTGGCAAATTGTGCAGCCGCTTCGCCGCGGCTGGCCGACAGCACTTTCGGGAAAACATAGAAAGCGACCAAAGTATCGCTGTAGGAGGGAGGCAGGAAGGCAAGTCCCCGGGGCTGTAGCGGGTCATGAGGGTTAGCTGAAATACCAAGTTTGAGCGTCATCAGCTCCTCGTCCAAACCATCCGCGGCGTTGTAAGCGATGTCGAGTAGTGCAAGGCAAACCGTCACCCAGCCTCGGCCAGCCCGGCGCTGGACCTCCAAGATCATTCGTCGAAGTGTTTCGGGCAATTGAAGCGGCGGTTTAGGTACGCTTACCCCTGCGTCGTGGCTGTTGTAATAGTGATCGATCGCAGCAGACATCCCCACAATGGCAAATATCGCATCAGAGCGCTCTACATCCGGCATGCCAAATACGGTCTGAAGGTAGAACCCCAGATAATCCAACTCATCGCCGAGCAGACCAGTCGAACGTTGCACGTGGCCGCGATTCGACAGGTAATGCAGGATAAATGCGGGCTCCTCAAGGATATCCACGACGCAGCCCAAGTCCGCAAGATTCAACGTCGGCGCGAGCTCTAAGTCACTGGGAACCCACCCCGCCCCCTTCAACTCTTCTTCGCAACTGGCCAGGATTGAGAAGTCATCGAGTGTCACCGAAAGCCGGATTACCAGGTCTATGGCTTTTCCATCAATTCCCAACTGATCAAGTACTTGTTGGCTTGCAACGTCGCCACTGCCCGCTTCGCGTATGATTTTCGCCAACCGATCCGACTGCACGGCTGGGTCGACGAGCAGTTCCTGAACATGGCGCTTCACCCGATCCGGGGCGCCGCGTAGCCCTTGCGCTGTAAGTGAGGCTGACTTTGCTTCAACAATCAATACTGTGCCGTCAATTATCAATAGCAGATCAGTCTCGTAACGAGACTCCCCCACTGACCACATGATCCCCGTGTTGAGGCGGGCCATGGGAAATGCCTTTCGCAGCAAACTGGAAACTTTCCCTTCAAGATAACCAGCACGCGTTCGAGCAAGTTTTTCCAAGGCGGACGGTTTCAAGTCACTCAGCAATGAACGCATGACGCTATGGACGTGGCTGAACACCAGTTGGGGCATCGGAAAAAAGTACGCCGAGCCGTCCTTAACACAGGGCGCGCCCCACACCGGATTGCCCATGAAAAATTTAGGTATGTCGTCGGAGCTCAAGCTACCTGGTGTCAGGGACAAACGCTCAAGCACTCGCACCACAACATCAAGATCACTTGAAACCGCATGCGCTATACGGTCGGGATCAACGGTGGCAAGCGTTGGAAGCTGCAGGTCCGCATGAGCCATCAGCATGCATGCCAACTGCTCGAGCCCCACCGCTGCCGGAAGTCGGCGCAGAAACTCCTCAGGATCGCCTTGAACAAAGGTACATTCCCGAAAATAGGTGTGGACCATGTCAGTGCGGGTTTGGCAACGAGTAACACGTGCGAGGATCATGAAGCGTTCTGACGCCTGTTTCTCAGTACAAACGAGCATAGCTTGAGCGAGATCGATAACCTCCGTCGCACCGAAACCGTAGACCGCATTAAGTTCGCCGTCCAACGCGCCGTAGAGTTCTCGCGAAATCTCTACCACCGAGCCATGGTAGCCCCAATTTCGCACGAACTGGGTATGTCCCCTCAAGCGCTCCTGAAGCAACAGCACGGCACGCTGCTCAGCATCAGCTTCCTTAGCTAACGCTAGAAAACGCGAGCGGTAAAAAGCGTCCGCGAGCTCTCCCAGCTTATCAATCATTTGCTGAATTTCGTCAGCCTTAGCGGGGAGTTGCCCCCATTGATCCCGCGATACAGTTAGTGTGAGCGCCTGCAATAGTTCGACATGATGCTGCTCGATCCCTGACATGATCCGTACAGGAGAGACCCCCTCGGCAGTAACCGTAGATTGCAGTCCATAACCTGCCAAAACAGCAAGCAGATGAAGCGGATAACTGCGTTGCAGCATCTCGCGAATCTCTTCGCACAGTTCTGGCAATTTCCTTAGGCTATCTGCGCCTTCGGCAACAAGCTTCGCCTTTAACTGTTCACGGTTTATGTGGCTGTAAGGGTGCATAGTCCATCCCACCCCACTCAACGCCGATCCTGCTTCATCATTCATCACTTACAGGTTCCATCGACTGATTGTCGTTCACTGGCGAGCAAGCCGATGTCTGTTTTTACGCATCGTTGAATTCCCCTTCTTCCAACACCGCGCGGTCAAGGTAGTGCTCTTCGAGCTCGTCAGCAGCGCCTTCGTCTAGCACATTAAAAATCTGAGCGAAGGCTTCTGCCGCCTCTTCTATTTCTTCCGCCTCCTCTACTTCTGCCTCATGTCCGCCAAGAACTACTGGGGCATCATCTATCCCCGCGGCGGGCTGGGGAACTACCACGATGGCATGGAGGTTTGCAGCCCTAGCTACCGGAGTTGGAATTTTAAGGCAGATGATTTCGTCCATCGCCTTGACGAGGTCCTCGAGCGCTGTCAACCAAACCTTAACCCTGGCGTGGTCAATATCTTGAATGCGGTTGTGTTTGTTGTAGTCCCCAGCATGCGCAATCTCATGACGGCGGTCGATTAGGTCCTCTACTCGACTTAGCACATGTGCCTTGGCGGTCTTTTGGGCCGCGTTTTTGGTCAGGTTTTTCAGTCCATACACCTTGAATACGGAATCGATGACATGGAATTTTTGGGTCGTGTACGTGGCGTAATAAGTACGGACGAGATTACGAATACGGCTGTATGGACGCTTGTTGGTAAGAAGGCTCAAAGCTTCCTTGGTGTCCAAACCCGCAGCAAAGAGAAGGTCAATGAGAAGTTCACCGGGCCTGTGCTTTTTCAAATAGGTCGCGAGTTTTTCAACGAAAACGTCTGTTACATAAGCGTCCAGAGCCGCTACAGCGAGAACTACAGCTCCCCGAACAATGTCTTTCGGAGCTTCGTTTCCATTGAGCGCGTGCAGAGTGGTGTAGGCAGAGACCAACGTGTCGCAGCGACGAGCAGTTTTGTGAAACTTGGCATACGCATTTGATGGCATTTTGTTCCCTCCGAAGGCCTTGGGCAAGGCAGTCTGCCACTATTGAGAACGTTGTGTAAAAGGTCAAAAAATCACCAATTCATGTCGCTTAGTTGTTGACAAGGCCGGAAGGACGCTAGGTGGTCTTCGAGGTGGAGCCCGCGTGAGCCATTTGAATGGAGTTGGCGCTGAGCAGGGGTGCAGGTTGAACGAGCCCCATGAAAGACAGGACACCGTTTCCCCCTTACGATAAGGGATAGGCAAGCGGTTATGTTTATGACTAATAGCAACGATAAGAGTGGGGAGCTTTTGGGCCAGGAGCGGCGGCGCCGCTGGAGCCCAGAGCAAAAACTGGCCATGGTTCGCGAGAGTCTTGAGCCAGGGCAAAGCGTTTCGGTGGTGGCTCGGCGCAACGGCATCAATGCCAACCAGTTGTTCCTGTGGCGCAAGCTGTACCAGGATGGCAGCCTGTCGGCGGTCAGTGCCGGTGAAGCGCTTCGGCAATCAACTGCCCGCCACGCCGGTGCAATAGCTAAGCGACAACGGTTCGGCGTACACCGCCGAACAGACACGCCTGTTTGCTCGACAGATCGGCTTGCAGCCGGTGGCCACACTTGTGCGCAGCCCGCAGAGCAACGGCATGGCCGAGAGTTTTGTGAAGACGATCAAGCGTGACTACGTGGCGCACATGCCCAAACCGGATCGGGAAACGGCGTTACGTAACCTGGCAATTGCCTTCGAACATTACAACGAGCAGCATCCGCACAGCGCCTTGAACTATCGCTCGCCGAGGGAGTTCAGGCGCTTGGCAGCAGCATCAATTTAACGGGGAGTTGGTGTCCGGTTTTGTAGGGGCAAGTCCGCTGGCGAGGCCCCGTCCTTTACAACACTCTCCTAACGTCACGAACCTGCCTTAGGGTGCACTACCCGAAACGTTACTGGCCGTCATGGCCCAACCTCCACTTCAGACGAGCTCAAAAATGAGAAGTTACTCGGGATTGCAATTGTTCAGGCTGGCATACACTCACTTGGTCCATGCGTAAAAATTCATGAAAAAAGTTAGATTAGGTAAGCGACTGATTTATGGAAAATAAAACGAATGTAACTGTTAATAAGGCTCCAGAAGTCGTGACTGAACAGATCGAGCCCGGCAGCGCGACTCACGCCGCCCAGCAACGCCAGCGTGCCAGCCAGTTGGCGCAAGCGGTGCGCAACGAATTGAACAAGGCGCTGATCGGCCAGGAGGCGGTGGTCGATGATGTCCTGACCGCACTGATTGCCGGCGGCCATGTGCTGCTCGAAGGCGTCCCCGGTCTGGGCAAGACCTTGCTGGTGCGGGCGCTGGCGCGTTGCTTCGGCGGCGAGTTTGCGCGCATTCAATTCACCCCCGACCTGATGCCCAGCGACGTCACCGGCCATGCCGTGTATGACTTGCAGACCGAGCAGTTCAAGCTGCGCAAAGGCCCGTTGTTCACCAACCTGCTGCTGGCCGATGAGATCAATCGCGCCCCGGCGAAAACCCAGGCGGCCTTGCTCGAAGCCATGCAGGAACGCCAGGTGACACTTGAAGGTCGCGCCCTGCCCATCGCGCAACCGTTCATGGTCCTGGCCACGCAGAACCCGATCGAACAGGAAGGCACCTATCCGCTGCCGGAAGCCGAACTCGACCGGTTCATGCTCAAGGTGCGCATGGATTACCCCGATGCCGATCAGGAACTGAACATGGTCCGTCAGGTGTGTCGTTCGACCCGCGCCGACATGCTCGACGTGCAACCACTGCGCACCGTGTTGCAGGCCAAGGATGTGCAAGCCCTGCAACGGATTGCCAGTGATTTGCCGCTGGACGATCAGGTTCTCGATTACGCCGTGCGCCTGGCGCGCAGTACGCGAACCTGGCCGGGGTTGACCCTTGGTGCCGGGCCGCGCGCCTCGATCGCCCTGGTGCGTTGCGCCCGCGCCCGGGCGCTGTTGCGCGGCGGCGAGTTCGTGATTCCCGATGACATCAAAGGCTGCGCGCTGGCCGTGCTGCGCCATCGCGTGCGCATCGCGCCGGAACTGGATATCGAAGGTCTGCAGGTCGATCAGGTGCTCGCGCAATTGCTCGATCAAGTCCCGGCGCCACGCCTGTGAAACCCTCGCGGCTGCTGCTGGGCTGGCTCGCCCTGTTGCTGGTCGTCAGCCTTGTGCTCGGCGTTTTTCAGGCACTCGGCAGGGAGCTCCCGTCGAGCCTGATTGCGATCAACTGGGGTTTACTCCTGGCTCTGTTGGCGTTGGCAGTTATTGACGCACTGCGCCTCAAACGCCTGCCCTCGCCACGCATCAAGCGGCAGATGCCCGGCAGCCTGGCATTGGGGCGCTGGGCAGAGGTGCAGCTGGACATTGCGCATGACTTCGCCGAGGCGCTGAACGTCAATCTTTTCGACCACGTTCCCGACGGCCTCGCGTTTGAACATCTGCCATGGGTCGTTGAGCTTCAACCCGGCCATTCGAGCCAGATCCGCTACCGTCTGCGCCCGGCCAAACGCGGGCATTTCCGCTTTGAACAGTGCGAAGTCAACCTGCCGAGCCCGTTCGGATTATGGTCGGGAAAACGCCTGATCGAGGTCGCCGATCAGACCCGCGTCTATCCCGATTTCGCCCGGCTCTACGGCGCAGAGTTACGCGCCGTCGACAACTGGCTCAGCCAGCTTGGCGTACGCCAGCGGCAACGTCGCGGTCAGGGTCAGGAGTTCCATCAGTTGCGCGAATTTCGTGAGGGCGACAGCCTGCGCCAGATCGACTGGAAAGCCACTGCCCGCCAGCGCACACCGATTGCCCGCGAGTATCAGGACGAGCGCGACCAGCAAATCATCTTTCTCCTCGATTGCGGCCGACGCATGCGCAGCCAGGACGATGAACTGTCGCACTTCGACCACGCGCTCAATGCCTGCCTCTTGCTCAGTTATGTGGCGTTGCGTCAGGGCGATGCGGTGGGATTGAGCACGTTTGCCGATGATCAAACGCGCCATGTCGTGCCAGTCAAAGGCAGCGGGCAACTGAACGTGCTGCTCAACGCGGTTTACGACCTCGACAGCACGCAACGTCCGGCTGATTATCAGGCCGCCGTCAACCAACTGCTGACGCGCCAGAAACGCCGGGCACTGGTGGTCATGGTGACCAACCTGCGCGATGAAGACGATGAGGAGCTGCTGAGCGCGATCAGGCGTCTGAGCGCACATCATCGGGTAATGGTCGCCAGTCTGCGCGAAGAAGCGCTGGATACATTACGCCAGTCACCGGTGCAAACGCTGCCAGAGGCGTTGGCTTATTGCGGCACGGTGAACTACCTGAATGAGCGTGCAGAACGCCATGAGCGATTGAGTGTTCATGGCGTTGCCGTGATGGATGTTCGGCCCGCAGCGTTCGGCGCCGAGCTGGTGACGCAGTATCTGAGCTGGAAAAGTAGTGGGGCGCTTTGATCACTCCAGAATCGGCACATACACCGACCCACTTTCGGAGGTGCCGTCAGCATTTTCCACTTCAACCTCAAGGGAAACGATTTCCGACGGGGACATCACTTTCCAGCCAGTCTTGAATTCACCCTTGCTGTCTGTAATGGAATCAATGAAAGGCTTGCCGTTGACGCGGACCCGAATTTTTCTTTGAGGCACCGGTGCTGCCGACGTTTTGTCCACGACCAATGCAGTCATCGATACATAGGCGCCCACATAGGCAGGATTCGGCGTCGCAACAACAGACGCCACAACAGCTGGACGCTCAGTGACAATCAGTGGCAGCGACTTCATATCCCATCCCGCCACGCCCCCCTTCACCGCCGCCCACACATGCCCCTCCCCCGGAACACCCAGCGACAAGCGAAGCTTTGCGTGCCCTTGAGCGTTGGTACGGGTTGACGGCAAGAATTCATCCGCGTAATTCCACATGACCTCAACGTCACTCTGCGGCTGACCATCGAGTGCTGACACGACGCTGGCTTGAAGCTCTACCGGTTCACCCGGATAGCCAGCGGACTGGATAAGGACCAGTTCGTTGATTTCAAGCGGCGCATTGAGCGTGAATCGATAATGAATGGAGCGTGCGCTCGCGCCTGCTCCCACGGTCGCAGTCAACTCGTTCAATCCAGGGCAGGCAGGGATAAAACCTATTTTCGCCCTTCCGTAAAAGTCCGAGACACTCATCAAGTCATTGATCCCGGCCCCGAGCCATTTTACCGTTATGCCTGGCATCGCTTTGCCGCTGATCGATGACTGCAATCTGACTTGCCACTCAAGTGTCTCTCCCCAATCAAGCACTCTGTCCGCAACGGTATGTTCGGCAAACTCTACGACCCGCGAACCTGAACCCTGCGACATCGCATTGGCCGGCGACAGCCGTGCCAGCCGTTCGGCGCAGAGCCGCAAGGCAAAACTGCCGTCCGTGAAATCTCCCGCGCGCAACCCGAACCTTGCCATTCCATTCGTGACGACCTGCGCCATGCCCAGCTCTGGCTCATAGCTATTGCCCAGTACCGCGGGCGCCGTGCCGGTGTGCCCCATACGTACGGTCTGCCCGTTAAATTCTTCCGGGAAAAACGCCACGATACTGTGCCGACCGTTGCGACGCGGGAATCCGGTGGTGACACCCCAGACCTGACTGGTCTGACCATCGAAACTGACCTTGACTCGCGGCCAGAGATCTTCTGCCAATGTTTTGAAGGTGGCGTTTCTCTGCTCCGAGGTATTGTCGAAGAGACTGAGCAAAGTCGCCTGCACCGTATGCATGTCGGTGCTCACGGGAAGCACGGCGAAGCCGGAGTTACCACTGCTGTCCGTATTGACCACTACGGGGTCTGCGCCTGAGTACCATGTCACCGGCACATCGGCAACTGCCTCCCCGGTAAATCGTGATACCACATTAGCCCACGTCCAGGCCCGATCAAGATCCACTACCGGATCCACGGGTGATTCCAGTATGGAATTGAAACTCAAGGCGTTATGTCCCAGATCCATGGGTGTGACGGGGGCGAGGAATGCCAATTGAGGCAGGTTCACAGCGAGCGCAAAGTCACCCGCTTTTGTGCTGCTGCTGAAGTCGAGTTGCCAGAAAGCACCCTCTGCACCCAGCGGTTGAGATTGCGCCAGGGGCGGACGCACGCCCGCGTTCAATTCTTCGGCAGGCGTTCCCGACCACTCCAGCGCTGTTGACAGGCCCACCAGCGGGCTCAGCTCATTGAGCCAGACGGTGAACTGATGATCCGCACCGAGGCAGGGATATAGCGTCTGCCCATCGAGTGCTGCCGTTACGCGGTCCAGCCTGACGCCAAGCTCCCGAGTCAGGTCTGCATTGACGAATCGCCCGCACAACTCGCGATCATCTGCAACAGCATCAGCGCGCAGACGCAACTCAAAGGGTCTGCTCAGGCTTTCGGCGGCGCTGGAGGACAGGTTCCATGTCAATCCATCAGCCCCCAGCGGGAAAAAAATGCCCGGGTCAGCCGGGTTCAGACCGATCAGCGGATCGCCCTCTCGCCAATCCAGACTGATGCGTTTGTTGTCGACCCATGGGCTGCCCTCAACAGGGGTGACCTTCAGCACATGGGTCTGTCCATGCCGGCACACCAGGCCGATGGTTTGCAGATCCACTGCTTCGTCATCCAGAGTGATCTGCACATGCGCCTTCCAGACATTGGTCGCGATTGCCTTCACGACGAACTCCATCTCGCTCGGCTCGGCATCTTCATGAGCCTTAATGGTGGCAGTCACACGATGGTCTCCCGCAGCGCCAGGCTGATGGCTATGACTGGCCCAGCCACCGGTGCCTGTCAGGGTCTTCGTCACGCTCCCATCCGGCTCCGTCCAGAACACCAGTGCTCCCTCGACCGGGCCACCGGTTGCCGATGCCGTCTTGTGCAGTACCTGCACCCACATTCGTGCGCTGTCGTTTTCATCCACCACACAAATCCTGTCAGGCCCTCGCACCTCACCAGGTTCAACGACATTGCGCGCCAGCAACATGGGTTTGGCAGGCGAACTTTCCAACAGATGCGCAGAGGTCAACCGCAGAGAAAACTGGCCATCGTCTCTGTCCTCGTTATCAAATCGATACTCAAGCAGTCCACCCGAACCTACACGAGCGGCTATTTCAAGCGGTGGCGTGACAGTAACTCCCAGCTTCTCGGCAGGGTCGCCACTCCAGCGCAACGTCACGTCTGTGTCCCACAGTTCCTCGGGGAAGCGGATTTGCAAACGATAGGTCGTTCCGCGATTGGGATAGCCTTTCTGATCCCACGGCCGCTCGTCTCCCTCTCCAATGATCGTGCGGATCTCTTGCAACGGGTCGGTCGCCAGCACCTTGACTTCAAAGGCCTGACTCACTGCGCCGCTGGCGTAGTAGAGACTTTCGACCGAAG
The DNA here is from genome assembly GCF_003105095.1 of Pseudomonas sp. NDM. Lineage (NCBI taxonomy): Bacteria > Pseudomonadati > Pseudomonadota > Gammaproteobacteria > Pseudomonadales > Pseudomonadaceae > Pseudomonas > Pseudomonas sp. NDM. The sequence goes on from NZ_QETJ01000010.1 coordinate 59,895, forward strand.
CTTGGATCTGCACATCGCCGGCCGCGCTCGGTTGTTGTTCAAACCAGGCCCAGCCCTCACGATCGGTCGGCGTCGTGGTTTTTAAGTCCGTGCCGTCTACCGTCCAGGTGACTGTTATGCCCTCCAGCGCCTTGTCGGTGTAATACGAACCGACGCAGACGCCAACCCTGATGGATTGGCCATACTCCATTACCACGTAATGCGCCGCCTCTTTCAGTTGAATGAACTTGAGGCGGTGGTCACCCAGTGAGACCGGAATATCCAGCACGGGGGAGTTGAACTCGTTCGCTAACTGCAGAGTGAAAAGATAGGGAGGGTCGCCGTCAAGTTCCGGGCAAACGAGACTCCAGGTATCGTCCAGCGGTTTATCCCTGCCCCAATCCGGATCGGCGACAATTGCCCCCTGTGGGTTGTTCCTGATGTTCAAGGACGCCCGAGTACCCTGCCAGGCATCATCCTGCGCATGGATGCATTTGAAGCGGTGCGCAGTCGAACCCAGCGCGCCCAGACAAAGAGGCAAGACGCGCGCCAGTGGCAATTGTTCTGCGTCCAGTTGCAACGTCAACACATGCGCGGCCGGCAAATGCAACTGCAGGTTGATCCGGGTGATACGCAACGAGGAGAAGTAGTCGCCCTCTTTGTTGAGCGGACTGATGGCGTGGACTTTCAGAAGCTGTGTATCCAACAGCGGCAGTGTCACATCCACTTCGTACGTGTGTGGCCGGAACAGCCGAGGCAGACCATCGCGCTGGCGCTGGAGGTCGGCATTGCGGTCGCGAAGTGCGCCCACGCGCAGGGGAATTTTCTGCGTATCGGGCAGCCCGGCCACACTGAGCTCCAGCAGCCCCTCCTCATCGTGGTCCATTTCACAAAGAAAGCTGATGACATACCTGACGTCGTTGCTGGCACTTTTGAATAAGGTAATTTCCTGATACGCGGAAGACCCGTCGAGAGCGGACAGGATATTCAGGCGCTCACCACTTTCCAATTGCTCGGCCTTGGTCACGACATAAGCCGGGTTGACCGGCCCTCTTTTCCACTCTCGCAGGCTCTGAGAGAAGTCGCCGTTGAGGATCAGATTGCGCTCGGCTTGAATCCCGGGTTTACGCATGATGGCGGCTCCGTTCGGCATTGCGCTGCAAAGCATCCGCTTTGGCTTCTGTCACCAGGTTTTCCACTGCCAGTACGAAGGTCGGCTCACCGGGCCAAGCCGAATAGCGGATAGTGATAATGAGGTCGGTAATGGATGCAAGCACGGCAGATTGAGCCGGCTCGCCCCACCACGGAAAATGGATTTCCCAACAGGAAACGGCCCCCGAGCACTCAAAGGCGCGAAGCAGCCCCGTATCCTGGTCTTCCATGACGCGCCCATCATCGGCAACGCCTTGGGAAATGCCGATTTGCTGCCCCGAGCGCGTGTTGAACACCACATCGGCAGGTGCTGCCTTGCTCTCGGGGTTATGCAGATATTCCACCGCCTGTGGCACTGGCCGGACGACGGTACGACTGCCAGTCTGGGTCAGCGTGGCCCTGAGGTTTTCGTAGGGTCCGAGCAATGCCGGGCAGTCAAATTCAACCGAGCGGATCAACCGGCGGTATTCACCGGGATGGTCGCGATTGAAGTTCAACTCACTCACGCAAAAAGCGAGGCGTCCTCGAGTCTGCAGGTTTCCAAGCGCCGTCGCCCAGTCGGGGGCGTCAGGCTGCGGCTCGACGTTATCAGCGAAAAGCTGTCGCAAGGAAACGGTCTTGACCCGCTCGATACGTCGCTCGTAGCTTTGCAGGTGATCGCGCTGCTCGCGCATCAGAAAGCCCGCCAACTGCTGGCCAGCCAACAAACCGTGATGTTTATCGGACCATGCCTGGGCCAAAATCGACGGTGAATCGTAATCACCGGTTTGTGCAATGCGCGATGCCTGAGCACTGACGCACAGACTGTAAGTTGCGTCATAAGCCTGGTAGTACAACGCCTTGAGTTGTGCCAGCAGCCAATCGTAAAGCTGACTGTGGGTGGTGCGTTTTTGCAGAAAGTCGTACACGGCCATGGATTGAAGATTGGTTTGCAAGACCAATTGCAGACTGGCCCGGGCCGCATCCACAGCAATCACCTGCGCATTGATCTGCTCATCCAGCGCCTGCAGTTCGGCGAGTGCCAGGTTGCGTTGCAAACCCCACTCGCGGCGACGCAGACGATAGCCTTCAGTCACCGCTCTTTTTTCCGCGTCGGCCTGCTTGCCCAGTGAGGCAATCTGCAAGCCCTGTGCGATGGCATGCAAAACACCTTCTGGAAAGGCATTGCCGTTGGCCATACCAAAAACTTTGGGAATGACCGAAATCCCCCCCGCCGCAGACTGAACGGCGACCGAGCCCTGATTGAGTTCCTTGGCAGCGTGAAGGTCATCCATGACCTTGTATTCCTCTGCCGTGACGTTTTCGTCAAACCACGCGGCGTACTCATCGGCGCGTTGCTTGACGGCGGCGTGACTTTGGCGCAAGGCCGTCAGCGTCACGTCCATCTGAGCGAGGGATTTTTCCTGAATGGTTTTCGTCCATTCGGCTTGTTCCAGCAAATGCCTTTGTTGCAACTCAATCTGTTGCGCTGTGTCGCGCTGTTCCATGAAGCGCAGCAGTTCACTGCCGAGGTTTTGCAGCTCCTGTGCAGACCGCAGGGCAAATTCGCTGGTGACTCGCCAGCCGTAGCCGTTCAGGACTGGCCGCCCCCCCATTCGCCGTGGCCCGGCGTTGTTTCCTGCCGCCAGATCACGTAACAGTTGCGCAGGATCACCCGGCGGTTCATACAGCGGCAATTCGAGCGGTTTGCCATCAATGGTCAACCAATGGCGCAAGTTGTAAAGGCGCTGCCGAGGCAGTTGGATCAGCGCCAGCAAGCGATCATTAGTCGGCAGTTTGAACGGTGGTGTCGCCAGCAGCCCCATCGCGGGTGCGAAATCAGCCGCGGGCGGTACGTCGGCAAGGGAATACACATGCGTTCTCTCGAACGCTTCCAGCGTTGGACGCGCGCCGCTCTGGTCAATCAGCGCTCCGAGCGTCTGCGTCTGCCAATCGGTCACCGAGCGCGCCGTAGGCGGGTCGCCCATCAAGTCCTGCGCCTGCTGATAACACTCCTTGGCCAGCACCAGACTGTCCCGCGTCTGCTGGCGGTAATACCAGTCCCCCTCCTCGACCAGATTCTTGACGAACTCCATGAAGGTCAGGATCTGAAAATGCTGTGGCGCCGCATAACTGATGGCGTACGGATCATCTTCTACCAGACACTCAGGGCCGGCATTGCCGGGACTCACCAAGGGCCGGCAGCGCCAGTAGTCCGGCTTGTCGCTTGGCTGCGGGGGATTGGAAACCTGCGCGGTCGCTTGCGGATCGAACACCCTGCGCCACCAGGCTTCAGCCTCGCGATAACGATTTTCGTCGCGAAAGCGGATACCCACCAGATGAATCACATGGTAGTAGAACTCCCAGAAGTACAGGCCATTGGCACTATTGAAGGCACCGTTGGGCTCATTGACCGGCCCGGCTTCCGAGGTCGGCTCATCGAAAAACTGCGCCTCCCAGGCGTACACCGCATCTACAGAAATATTGGCGAGCCCGACCAGCCGCGGACCGAACAGCGAATTAAGGCGTACCCGTGCCAGGGTTCCAGGCTTGTTGAAGGCCAGAAACTGCGCCGCGTCATGCCGATTCTTTTCCAGTACCGCGGGATCGAAACCCACGATGCCGGTCATTGTCAGCACGAACTGTTTCCGGCCATAGGTTGCAGAGGCAGTAGTCGCGCCGAAAGTGAAGGTGATGGGGCTGATGAAGCCGCCTGAACCACGCGTGTAGGTAAGCCAGTCGGTGGCCCATCCACCGTCTGTCGAATACGTTCCACTGGTTTCCTTCGGATCCCCGCCCGAGGGTTCGCTGGTCAGCGTCAAGTCGAAACCCACGGTTGCCACACCCCCGGTGCCATTTGGCCTGCAAATGCCCCTGACGGCCAGGATGTCTCCCGTGGAGTGAGTCAGCACAAAAGCATCCAGTTCGTAGAAGTCAGTCAGCGTCCCGGACGTCGGGATCGTCGTAACCATTTTTGGCCGCATCTGTTCAGTCAGCGAATGCTGGACAGTGAGCACACTGTCGAAACGTTGCGCGAGTTTTTCCAGCCAGCCGCCCTCATACGCAGGGAGTGGCCGAAACAACACATCGCGCATTACCGGCGTCTGCGCTTCATGACCTTTGAAAAACAAGACGCCGAGAAAACCATTGGGATGACTTTCGGTAACACGGATCGTGGCAATCAAGCGGCTATCGGCTGGCGGAGGCGTGTCGAGATCTCCAATGCTTTGCAGATTTGTTGCCGGCGACCACTCTCCGTTCTGCGATCTGAAGGCTATGTTGATGCTCACCTTGTAGGGAACATAGCCATCCTTGTCTTTCTCCCCGAGTTTGTCTGAAAGCTCGGCCCAGACCAGACACGGCCTGCCGTTCCAGAACACCGGGCGCACATCCAGCACGGTTCCGGTCACCCCGACATCGATCATGTCCCACTCGTACCACGCCGCCGGATTGACGTTGGTACAGGTCGGCGTCAGTTCAATCTGCGCTTCGCGCCAAAAGTATCGGTAAGGCGCCACCCGTTCTCGGCCGACAAGGAAATAGCGCCCATCCACGGCCGTGGTGCCATGCAGAAAAGCACTGATGACTTCCAGGTTGCAGATTTCTTCAAAAGACTTCAGATAGGCACGCAAAGCGATCAGTACCGAATCGGTGCTTAACCGTGTCTGGTTCAGATCGGTCATCAACGTCAGGAACAAACGAGTCATGCGAGACCGCGCGAACGGCGTCATGTAGTTTTCCGGGTAAATGAGGAGCAACATCAACGCCGACCAGTCCGAATAGTTTCTGTACAGCTCCCAGCGTTTCAGATCCTCTTCAGGGAACTCTGTCTTCGAATACCCCGGCTCAAGCTTGCGGTAGGCAGCATTGATGAATTTCTGCGCGCAGCTGATTGCCTCGGCACCCAGTGCACTGGGCACTTTTTGCGTGTCGAGCGAGTCCAGACGCAACAATTCATTCAGATGGTCAGCGTTCTTTATGATGCTGAACCGGCCATCGCTCTCGCCGAAGTGGCCCAGGCAATACTCCGTCAGAGCAGTACGACGTTGTTCGAGCAAATCGTTGATGATGCTTTGGCTCATGATCTTCACCTTCTGGCGGGGCTGCGCGAACGTCATGCTTCATTCGGAAGGGGGGGAGGCGCGAATTCAATCGGTGCAAAGTCCACTGTGTTTTTGCTGCTCTCCGAGAACACGGTGCAAATGAATGTGCCTCCCGTCGGACTTGAGATAACCGCTCGGGCAACGCCTTGCTGAGTGGTCTGGCCCTGCTGAGGCCGAATCACCGCCTCAACCGCCAGTAAAGACGCGTCATCAACAGCTGTGGCGGACCAACGCACCCCGCGGTTTTTGCCCAGATTGCCGAAGCGATCCATGAGCACGGCCGATAACTCGACCGCTTGCCCCGCTGGCACAACGTTGGTGGGCACTCTGGACATGAAAGGCGCGGGGAAATCCAGGTGCAGCTCGTCGTCGGTCACCTGGATGAGCGGCCCCTCCTGCGGCGCGATCAAGGGCACCCAGAACAGCGGACGCTCAGCGCCCATGACCTTCCCTGGCGTGTAGGTTGCCGTGGCGACACCGGTTTGTGGCTGGGTGTTGCCGATAACCAGGGTGCCAAGACTGGCCTGTCCGCGAATGGACACACCGCTGAGCGCCGTGCCGTCCTGATCTGTCAGCCTGATGGTGAAAATGATCTTGCCCTCACTCCCGGCAATCACCTCGAAGTTATCCGGCACAATCTGCATGTTGATGAGCGGCGCCCGCAGCTCGGCGGATGGGCGAACCGCTGCGGCCGTTTCCCACAGACTCAACGAGGCATGCTCGGCAGCGTCTTTGTAAACCGACTTGTCGACGGTTTCAGGCAGCGTCCCCAGGAGAAAAATGGTCAGCGCATCCATCTGGGTATGGGTGGCCAGTTCGCGTACCCGAACCAACAGATCCAGTTGCTGGAGATTTTTCAAGAGCCTGTATGTCGGGTCGATTCGCCCGATGCATTCGTGCACTTCTTGCTCGCTCCAGTCGAAAAACCGTGCCAGCCAGACCTCCGATGCCTGCTGTGCAAGGCGCAGCGCGTCGGTGGACAAACCCTCCGGATCTCCCCATTCATGGATCTGCCTCAGGTACTCAAGCAACTCGGTATGAGGCTGCTTGCTGATCTCGAAGGCATGAGTCAGAACCGTCAGGTAGTACAGCGTTGCGACGCTGAAGACTTCAGGGTCGTTCTGCTGCCACCAATCGTTGAGTCCGTAATCGAGCAGGGCATCGAGGGTTTCGAGGCTTATGTCGAGTTCAGCCACGACGGCGCTGAGCCGACGTATGTCAGCCAGCAGAAAAAACAGCGGATCAAGAGGTTCCTCGCGCAGGGTGTGTGACAGCTCCCAGTCCTCACCCATTTGCTCGACGATTCTGACCAACAGCTCATAAACGCTCGAATTCGCCCAGGTCAAAACCTTCAGCGCCCTCTCTGCATCCAGCCCGGTATAAACGGCCAGACATTCACGCGCGACTGACAGCTGAGCAGCACGCGCCTGCAGCAGAACCGTGAGCATGATTTCGACGATGGGCGCACGCACACTGATGTCATCTTCAATCAGCCCCTCCCTGACCGCCTTGTCGAGTTCCTCTCTGGCGAAAACAACGTATTGGTCTTCCGTACCCTCGCGGGATTTCACCAGCCCCAGCGGGTCAGTCAGCGAAGAAAGCAGATCTTTCCAGTTATGCCCCACCTGCAGCGGCGGCACACCGGCGGTCACAAATCCGGTATGCGTCAATAATGCCTCGCCCAGCAAATTGCGGACCTGCTCGAACAAGCGCAGTTCTGGCTCGGCCGCCACATTGGACACCTGAGGAACCGCCACCTGTTGCAGCATCCACAGCACCGGCAAATCGCGCGTTCGACACCAGTAGCGGCATGCAACCAGTGCCGAAATGAGGTTCAACACATCGGGAACAGTGTCGCCGGCCGTGGGTTCTCCCGTGATTACCGGAACGCCCGCCAGTCCGTCAGCCCATGCCTCCCCGCCAAGCACCATGAGCATCAACAGCCCCTCGACCGGCGTCATGCCCAACAAGCGGGGCAATTTCACCAGTCGGTAAAACGCCGACAGAATCTCCGGGCTGCGCTCGAGCGTCCCGGTTCGGCCATGGGCACGGGCAATCGCCAGCGCCAGATACTGGTAGGTCTGCAGGTCGATTTCCAGTGCGCTGCAGATTCGGCTGATGGTGAGTTCGGGCACACCCTGCGCCGGTAGCAGGGGAAACTCACCGTTATCCAGCAGCAATGGATCGCGGTAGTGTCTCTGGACATTATTGAATATCTGATCAAACTGTGACGCTAGCTGCCCGCGGCCATAGATCGAGAATTTGTCGATAAACACCGCGAACTCCGCAGCCGTGCACTGGAAGCCTTCACGCAAGGTCTGGAACAACCCCAGCGCATGCACGGTATGGTCGGTAACCCAGATGGCGGGTTTTACAGGTTTTTCAGGGGAGTCCGGGATGCCAGCCCACTCGGCGTTGAAAGCGGCCACCAGCAGCGAATCGACCTCTTCGGGAGGCAGCCTCAGCCATAAATCCAGGCGTCGCTTGCGGTTCATCCGGTCGTATCGCCTCGGGTTGAGGGGGGATTCGCTCAACCGGTGCTGAAATCTTTCGTAATTGACACTGACGGCGGGTGATTCGCCGCCGTTGATAAAAACCGAACCGGAACGCTCGCTTTCCTCCTTTTCGGCAGCCGCATAGATACTCACGTTATCCGATCGTGTTGGTGCGTAACGGCCAATGGACAGAAATGCTTCCACGCCATCGGCATCCAGTTTGGTGCGCTTGGCGAAAAAATTCACTTGATTGAGGTTCTGCCAGTCCACCCCGGTGGCGCCGTAATTCTTCAGATAGAATGCGTTTCTGGTGTCGGCGTCGTCGGGAACGGGCCTCTCGGTCAACAAGTCCCGCTGAAACGGCCCCAGCCGCGACGCATGCGCCAGCGCACGACCGGCGTCGTCATCCCAGGCATCCGGGAGAAGAAAGTTTGGATATTCGATATCTGTCCAGCGGGCGAAGTGCCCTACCGAAAGACCGTGATCAGCGACCAGCGCATTGATGGTTGCCCAATGCTTGTAGTACGGCAAACCGTTCGGATAGCGCCGCAGGATCATGGCGTCTTCCAGCTCCGCTTCAGTTTTGCCGATAAACCTTTCCAGTACCTTGAGCGTGATCTCCACTGCTGAAACGGTCTGGTGCATCGCGTTGTGGTCGATGAGCAGCTCGCTGATATCGGCCCGACGCGTGTGGATCGGAATCATGCCGGTTATCGCATCGGAATCACCATAGTCCTCGATATTGTCCCCGACCCACTTCCACATCTCTACCAGATAAGCGACAACCCCTGTGGCATCTTCGAGCGCGCCAACCGGTGCGAACTGGTCAAATGCCGGGCGGAACAGGAGTTCGAAACTGGGCCCGGTATTGAACCCACCCGCCTCGAACGGTGCCGGTGTCGTCTCGCCGGCCAATGACTGCTCGATGAACTGCCGTCGCAGGTAAACCGCCAGCCCGTTCAACCGACGCAGCAACTTTCTGGCGTCCTCGACATTGATGTCGAAGTCTTTCGCCAGGCCCTCGGCGCCCTTCTCCACCAAGGGAAAAATCGACTCACCACGCTCCAGCCAGGATCTCAGAACGGCGAACTTCTCCAGGCTCTGCTGCTCGCCAAAGACCTGCTCGAACAACTCCAGGGCGGGTTTTTTCGCCGTACTTTTACTGGCCATGCTGTCAGTCCTTGAACAGTTGATCTGCGCTGGCGGGAAACCTGGCCGGCATCAGTTGATACAGAGCATTCAGCGCTTCGGAACAGACATAGTCCACTGTCATAAATGACAGGTTTTACGACCATTCATCGGAAAAACCTTCAAGCGTTGTCTGGCGAATCGACACGCACATCAAAACGCCCACTTTCGGCATCGTCTGACATTGGCGCCCCTGTGTCGGAGATTTGCCGGAAACGGCACCACTGGGCGCCACTGTGGAGCGGCTCCGTCGGCGAGGCCGTCCAGCCAGCGTCAGTGACGGTAATGGGGCCGGCAAGCACGACATCCGCGCTGTACCAGCTCAAGAGTGTCCCGATGCCCGGTTTGCCCAAGCCAGTGACGGCCAGCAGGGGAGAAACCCAGAGGCCTGGCCCTGGGTATATGAATTGCGGGAGAAAGAGCCTTACCTGACACTCCCATTCGCTGGGGATCGAATGATATTCACCCTTGGAGGCCATAACGCTCAATGTGACAGCCCCATCGGGTAGCTCCAGCGTTGCGGGGATTGACCAGCTTGCGTCGTCAAGCACCGGGGCCGTGCCCAATACGCATTCCCCGCGCTTGAGCGTGATCAGGTCACCAGGAACGCCGAACCCGGACACCGTCACTGTAGCGCCGAGGAATTCTTCGGGAGTGGGTGATTCGGGCATCACCGCGACGGGTACGACCCGACACGGCACGTCAAGGCCGGGTTTTGACGTTTTGCCCTCGAACGTCTGAGTTGCCCAAAGGATTTCGTCTCCGACCTCCAACACAACGCTGGCTTCCCACGTACCGTCCACACCGATCTGGACATCGCGCAACAACGGCTCATCGAGCCCGCGGCGCCAAACGGTAACCAACCCGTCTCGCCGACCTGTACCCGACAGAACTGCCCTGCGCGTCAGATCGCCTCCAGGAAGCGGCCGCACGAACTCGGGCGGCATGACCACGACGTCGAATTGGCGCACCTCACTGTCGGGTGAGGCCCGGTCGTTGAGGGTTTGCTGCGCGGTGATGAACCATGTCTTGATGGCAAGTCCGGTGAGGTGCACCGACCAGGGACCGTCCTGCCCGAGAACCACGGGATCGCCCAAGGGCTTTCCGTCCTGTAAATTCCACAGCCGCATCGAAGCGCCTGACATGCCGAAGTCACCGGTCACTGTCAGATCACTGTCCGTTTCCTGTTCGGGCAGCGGCGTTCTGATCGCGGGCTTGAGCCGCTCCCTGTAGACCTTGAACGTCAGTGAGCCAGGCTTCGATGTGAGTCCGACGACTGTCTGCGTCGCTTCGATGGTGCAGGGCAGCCCATCCGTGAACGGAGTCGGGCGGCAAAAGGTCCAGGTTTCCCCGACGACCGTCGCTGTAAATGAGTGGTTGCTGTCGCTGAAGCCGATGTTCACCACCGCGCCGGGCCAGCAAGTGCCGCTGAAAACCGGATTGAGCCCGTCCTCGGGAGGGACATCGATACCGGGTTCGCGAGGCAGGATGCTGATTTCATACTCCATCCAGCCTTCAGAACCGTCCAGCTCCTGTCGGATCGATATTTTCCGTTTGTTCGTCGGCCCCCAGGACTCCAGCGCCTGCGTAGACCACTGCCTGTTTCTGACGACAACGGGCGTCGCTATTTCGGCTCCGACAAACAGGCTGACGGTAGCTCGGTCGACGCCTTCGCCGCTGAAGGTGGGCTGGTAGTCGTCGGTGTGCCTTACATTGCTGACCGGGGGCAGCTTCTTTTCGACCTCGAATTCGAAAGGCAAAGAGTCGATCCAGCCTCCGGCATTGTCGGCAATCTGTTGAATCGCCTCAAGTGTACGGCTGCCCAATTCCCAGCCCGTTGCACTGGTAGCCCACGTACCGTCGTTTTGCACCGTGGCAATGGCCGGCGCATTCCCCTGGCCTGTTTTCACGGTGAGTTGGATTCGCGTGGGGAAATGGGGGTCGTAGTGGCCTTTGCCAGAGAATCTCACGATGGCATCGTCTGAAAAGTCGATTACCGGTTGTTCGGGTTTGGCAGGGCGGATTTTGAATGCTCGGGGGTGGCCGCGGCCGGAGGGGGGGTCGCTGATTTGTATAGCGACCAGTGACACCGGGCCGGGTCTAACGCTGACTGGAACCGTCCAGGCATCGCCCGTCAAGAAAGCCTCGCCGACCTTCGACTCGGACAGGTCGAGAAACACCTGCACCGTGCTACCCGCCACTCCCCCTAAACCGCTTAAGTTGAACGTCTGATTCTGAAGCGAGTTGGCTGGCGGGTTGGTAATGAAAGGGGGGGCCTCATGCACAACGAAAGCTACAGGTAATGTATATATGCTGGTCGTGCCGACATAAGAAACCAAAGCACTGACCGACAATGGACCATTGAGCAAACCTGCAGTAAGAGGTGCTTGCCAATTCCCATGCTCATCAATGCTGGTTTCAGCGCTCAGAACTTCATCGTGATTGGGGGGGGACTTGACGACGCGCACCTTCGAATTCGGAGCGCCGATGCCGCGAAAAATCAGGCCATTAGCGGATTCAGTAGTGTTGGGTTGCGGATAAGTCACAACTGCTCGGTAGATCTCCATTGGTGCTGAACGTTCAGAATACAGTCCGTCAAGTCTCTGAAGTGCATCAATGCTGGTTTTGTTTCTGTTTACTGGGTAAGTGATCGCCCCACTCCATTTTCCGGATTCAACGCGCCCCGACCCAACTATCCCTTCCGCCACACCCGTGAGATAAATAAAGACAGTCGCTCCGGAAATACCGGTGCCTGCGCCGGTGTACGGTGAACCGGAAATGTTTTTGATCATATCGATGGTCGGGGGAGGAATTATGGAATCAAAAGAGATGTGAGCACTCTCGAGAGGCAAGTTCACCAGATCAGATCTATTCCCGACTTCGCCATCCGCTTGTATGTCTTCATGAGGCCCGCCAAGCGGGTTCTCGTCCGTACCATCAGTTGTCATGGGCATGAGTGTCTCCGAACCTGTTCAAGGGTGGCGATGCAAGGTGCAAAAATCCTTGCCCTGATTAAGTAGGGAATAACTCCTCTTCCGCACCTGACAGATCTGACAGTCCCGACAAACGGTAACTATTCCCACACCGCAACATGCAGACGTCCTTCAGCCGTTAACACGCGGCTACATCGGCTTGCGCCGTTGCCTACACATCACTCAGAATCCGCCGGCTTGTGCGCTTTGAAGCTGCCCCGTAACGTGATCCGTGCCGCTGCCAATCAGTGGTCGGGTTTAGTCGCCCGGGGGTTTGTCATCAAGGTGTATAAGCGTCATCAAGTCGGGTAATCCTATTCCCGCACTCGATGGTGGCTGTACGCAGGGCGCTTCGGCGCGCCGGTTTTTGGTGATACCCCCGGTCGACTAACCTGCGTCCAGCCGCCACCCCATTCGTTTAGTCGCGAGGGGTGAAGGCCCCCAACCAAGGGTTATCACCATGATCAAACCAACACCCAATCCCCCCGAAACCGAAGACTCGACCTCCCCCTACGCGTCCCCCGATTCCACCAGACTCCACGAGGCCGCTGAAAAAGCCCTCGACCACTACCTGAAAAAACCCGCAACTGCGCCGTCGTGCAATTCTGTAGATCGCGGCATGCAGATGTTCATGGTCGCGCCTGATATCAACCCCGAAGCGATGGCCATTCAAACCTACGAGACCTTTTCTTCGGTCAGCATTCTGTTGCTCGATCTGGCGGACAGCCTCGAGGACAAGCCACGGCATCTGGCGATGGCGATCTATCAGTTGAGCGAGATGGGGTTATTGCTGGCGGAGAAGGCGCTGGATCAGGAGCGAGCGATCACGACGGCGTGACGTCAAGATCAAAAGATCGCAGCCTTCGGCAGCGCCTGCATCTGGAACGCGTTCCCTTGCAGGAGCTGCCGAAGGCTGCGATCTTTTGCTGTTCAGGCCGAGGCCGGCAACGGCTGAAAGCTGAAGTACTGCTGCAGCGCCAGCACCAATTGACCGAACTCCACTGGCGCGCGGCGCAGGATGAAACCGGCGTCGTAGTGCAGCGGCGTGGCGTCTTCATGGCACCACACGCAGCAGGCGCTGAAATCGATGACTTGCTGGCCGCCATCGCGGGCGGGCACTTTGAGGCGTAACTGGAAATCCATCCCGACCATCATCGGCAATTGACTGATCAGCATCAGCCCGTCTGCCGACACGTTGCCGAGAAAGCCAACGGGTTTGTCGGTCACGCTGTTGAACACTCTGAGGTAGTACGGCAACTGGTGCCGTTCGATCCGGCGGTCGGTAAACATGATCAGCAGTTCGCCCTGCATGGCTCCCTCAGGAGCCGCACCTGTGCTTCGGAACGAACCTGTTCGGCAGGCCCGCTCTCCCCGCTTCCGGTGTGACGGTCGCAATCATCGCCGTCACCTTTACAACTGCCAGTCGCAGGTGTTGCGCCGCCGTGAAGACAAGGCTTCAGGCGGTTTCCTTGACTATAGCGGAGCTTGTACAGACGGCCAGATTTTGTACGGCAAGTGCCGTCAGAAGCGTGTCGGCCGCACCACCGCAGCGGCACTGCGCGTCGGGTAATGGCCCAGACTCTGCAGGGTTTCCAGACGCGCACGGGCGCGGTAGGCGTATTCGCTGTCGGGGTACGAAGCGATGATGAACTGGTAGGTCTGCACCGCGTCGATGTACAGCTTCTGCCGTTCCAGGCACTGACCGCGCATCATCGACACTTCCGGCCACACGTACGGCCGCGCACGGCTGGCGCGTTCGACCTTGGAGAGTTCGAGCATGACCTGCTCGCAATTGCCCCGCTCGTAGGCGCTGTAGGCGTTGTTCAAGTGATGGTTCATCGACCAACGGGTGCAGCCCGTCACGGCGAGGACGCTGAGGGCAAGGGCGGCAATGGGCAACAATCGCATGGGGGTTCTCCTGTCTTGTGCTCTGTATCGACCCATGGTCGGAAATCTTCAGGCGCGCTGATCGCAAAGTTGCCGCGTTCAATAAAGAAAACGATAAGTAGTGCATTCGAACAATGACTACACCCTTCGAGCATAGTAGCCTCTGCCTGCGCTTGAACTCAGGAGTCTTTGCATGTCCGTCCGTCGTACCAAAATCGTCGCTACCCTTGGCCCGGCCAGTAACTCGCCGGAAGTTCTCGAACAGCTGATTCTGGCTGGTCTGGACGTTGCCCGTCTGAACTTCTCCCACGGCACCCCCGACGAGCACAAGGCTCGCGCGAAGCTGGTGCGTGACCTCGCTGCCAAGCACGGCCGCTTCGTCGCCCTGCTCGGCGACCTGCAAGGCCCGAAAATCCGTATCGCCAAATTCGCCAACAAGAAGATCGAGCTGAAGATCGGTGACAAGTTCACCTTCTCCACCAGCCATCCGTTGACCGAAGGCAACCAGCAAGTGGTCGGCATCGACTACCCGGATCTGGTCAAGGACTGCGGCGTGGGCGACGAGCTGCTGCTCGACGACGGCCGCGTGGTGATGCGCGTTGAAACCGCCACCGCCACCGAACTGCATTGCGTCGTGACCATCGGCGGCCCGCTGTCCGATCACAAAGGCATCAACCGTCGCGGTGGCGGTCTGACCGCGCCGGCCCTGACCGAAAAAGACAAGGCCGACATCAAGCTCGCCGCGGAAATGGAAGTCGACTACCTCGCGGTGTCCTTCCCGCGTGACGCCGCGGACATGGAATACGCCCGTCAACTGCGCGACGAGGCCGGCGGCACTGCCTGGCTGGTGGCGAAGATCGAGCGCGCCGAAGCCGTGGCCGACGACGAAACCCTCGACGGGCTGATCAAGGCGTCCGACGCAGTGATGGTTGCCCGTGGTGACCTGGGTGTGGAAATCGGCGACGCCGAGCTGGTGGGCATCCAGAAGAAAATCATTCTGCACGCACGTCGCCACAATAAAGCGGTGATCGTCGCGACGCAGATGATGGAGTCGATGATCCAGAACCCGATGCCGACCCGCGCCGAAGTGTCCGACGTGGCCAACGCCGTGCTCGACTACACCGACGCCGTAATGCTTTCGGCCGAATCCGCCGCTGGCCTGTACCCGCTGGAAGCCGTGCAGGCAATGGCGCGCATCTGCGTCGGCGCCGAGAAGCACCCGACCGGCAAGACCTCCAGCCACCGCATCGGCAAGGAATTCAGCCGCTGCGACGAAAGCATCGCGCTGGCGACCATGTACACCGCCAACCACTTCCCGGGCGTCAAAGCGATCATCGCCCTGACCGAAAGTGGCTTCACTCCGCTGATCATGTCGCGTATCCGCTCCTCGGTGCCGATCTACGCCTTCACCCCGCACCGCGAAGCCCAGGCTCGCGCAGCCATGTTCCGTGGCGTCTACACCATCCCGTTCGACCCGGCCTCGCTGGAACCGCACGAAGTCAGCCAGAAAGCCATCGACGAACTGACCAAGCGCGGCGTTGTGGAAAAAGGCGACTGGGTCATCCTGACCAAGGGCGACAGCTACCACACCACCGGCGGCACCAACGGCATGAAGATCCTGCACGTGGGCGACCCGCAGGTCTGAGTGACCGACAGCTGAAACGCAAAAGCCCCGCCATGTGAATGGCGGGGCTTTTTGTTGGCGGCGCACAAAGTCAACACGGGTGTCTACTGTCAGACCTGACAGTAGACCGGGTCGATTGTTGGGTAGCTAATCGGGTCGTAACCATCCACTCAAGGAGAGCGGCATGAACGATTCGATACGGTTGACCCAGGACGACGATGGGCGTGACAAAACCTTTGCAGACAACGGTGTTTTTTTACTGGATCGCGTCTCTCTCGGACGCGAATCCATACTGTATGGCGTCCAGACGCAATACACCCCTACCATCGAGCGGATTTATTTCACGGGGCAGGCACGTACGGGCGTCACCGAAAGACCCTACGTGTTGGGCTGCCTGAAAGCCGATGGCACGCTCGATCCCGACTTTGGCGATAACGGCATCGCCAGTGGCAATTTCATTCAACGAACGGAGTCAGCGGGCAGCTCCATCACGCTGCTCGATGACGGGAAAATCCTGCTGACCGGATGGATCTACGACACGGCAACTCCGGCGTTGGCCAGATTCTTCGCTGACGGCAGACGCGACACCTCTTTCGGTGTCGACGGCTACGTGATCCTCAGGCGGCCGGTCTCCAGCGTTGATCAGGACCTGGCTGGCATAGCAGAGAAGAATGCCAGTCAGGAATTTCCGACCAGCGTCACACCGCTGGCAGATGGAAAAATCCTCGTGGGCAATACCTATGTCGTCACTCACGTGACAGACACCCGTGCGTACCTGTTCCTGCTCAACAGCGATGGTTCGTACGACACGGATTTCAACGGCACAGGTCATGTCCAGGTGATTTATCCCGGAGCAGATCCCGCTCAAGTGAAACTGCGCAGTGCATGTGTGGATCACGATGGCACGATTGTGGTGGCGGGAGGCCTGGTTTCTGATCCGAATCTGAGAGTGCCGTTGATGGCGCGCTACACGCGCGCCGGCAAACTTGTACCCGGCTTTGGCACGGCGGGTTTCTTCGCCCCAGCACAAACCTTGTTCGAATTCGCCGAATTCGCAACGGTCATTGCCCAGCCGAACAAGCGGCTGCTGGGGATCGGCTCAACCAGCGATGGGCGAGGCCTTTTGATCAGTCTCGAAGCGGATGGCAAGTACAACATTCAATTCAATGGCGCAACACCGTTGCTCACCCGGCTCGACGACAGCATTACCAAGTGGGAAGCAGGCGCCATGCAACCCGATGGCAAAATTGTTTTATGCGGAGCCATCAAGCCTGCGGACGAGTCGTCGCCCGGCGTGGTGGTGCGCTTGCTGGACAACGGCGCGCTGGACACGACATTTCACCAGCGCGGCTGGACAAGCACTCGGGTCGACGGTCACACCCGTTTCTATGGGCTGGCGTTGCAGAAGGACGGGAAGATCGTCGTGGCCGGTTTTCGGCACGGCGACGGAGCCTTCCAAGGCCTGATCCTGCGTTACCACGCCAACGGCACAGGTAAGCAGCCATCGACTTCGAGCAATGAAGGGCAACTCGATCCCGCTTTCGGCACCCACGGTCTAGTGCTTCTGAACGCTTCGGGTACTGAAGGGGCTACGATTGAGCCCAGGGGGCTGGGCGTCGATTCCACTGGCCGGATCTACGTAGTCGGCGCTGAGTACAGTGACAGGGTTTCCTACTGGTGCATGAGGATGAGTGCCAGTGGAGTCGTCGACAGCACATTCGGCAAGGGTGGGCATGTTACCGGCGAGTTCGATCCAGATGAAGGCGGACGTGCCCACTCGGTTATCCTTGAAGTCGTAGCGCTGCCTGACGGCAAAATATTGCTGACAGGTTACTTCTTCGATGGCAGCTTTGACGCGTGGGTCGGGCTCGTGCGCCTGTTACCCGATGGCCGTCCGGATCCGGACTTCGGCGACAAGGGGGAAGTGCTGATCCCCCTTGGCAGCCTGAGCGCCGACCGGAAACTGCGCGATGAGAACTCCCGCGCAACGCCGCTGGCTCAATCGGTCAGCCACGGCCCTGTGCTGCCTGATGGCAAGATTCTGGTACTGACGCGGATTTATGACGGTAATGAACAAACGCAGTCGGTCGTGCTTCGTTTCATGCCCAATGGTGCACTCGACACCAGCTTCAACCAGACCGGAATGGTCCGCGTCGCACACCCTGACTATCCTCATACCGTATTGACCGATATGGTCGTCGACCATGAAGGAAAGTACGCTCTGAGCGGTTATTGCCTCGGAAAAAACCATCGGCCGGGCGACGCGCTTTTCAGCAAACTGGAGATCACTGGGGCCCTGGACACTTCCTTCGCCACAGCGGGCTATTTGGTGGTCAAGCCCAATAGCGACGAACTGCGCTTCTTCATTGGCAAACTCGTTGCCCAGGCCAACAGACGTCTGTTGGGCATTGGCCAGGATCAACACTTGGACAAGGAGCGGGGATTGTTGATCAGTCGGGAATCCGATGGCAGCGCGAACATCCAGTTCAATCGGGGCGAACCGTTGCTGACCAGACTGGAGGGGCGCTCGACCAGTTGGTCATCGGCGGCCACCCAGCCGGACGGGAGTATTCTGGTGTTTGGATACCTGTTTGATCCAGCTCGCACCGTGATCGCGAAGTTCACTGACCGGGGCGAACTGGATAAAACGTTCGGGACCGGAACAGGATGGCTGCAGTTCGATGTCATGAGGGGTTTCATGCCTGCATCGTTGCTCACCGACCACAGCGCGCTGTTCATTGCAACCGTAATGGACAATGGTCGACGAGTGTCCTGCGTGGCGCGCGGTCTGCTGACACCGAAGAGTCAAACCCTCGATAGCGCAGGCAAGCCTGACCTGGAGTTCGGTACCGACGGGACAGTAATGATCAATGTCCCCGACATGCCATTGGCGCGGGTCTCCGGCGTTCGTATCGGCCCGGACAACAAGATTTACTGCGCGGGCAACGGTGAAGATGTCGCCGATCCGAACCCCAGGTATTTCCTTGGTCGGTTCAACAGTGACGGCAGTGTCGATCGCAGTTTTGCAACCTCCGGTTTTGCCCAGGACATTTATCCTGACTGCACCCTGTCGCAAATCAAATCCTTCACGTTTCAACCCGATGGAAACATCGTCATCTTCAGTGAAGTCTACGCTGGAGGCCAGTTGGTGCCCGCCTTCTCCCGCTACGACGCTCACGGGCAACTGGATCCCTCGTTTGGTACCAACGGACACACCGTACTGGATATCAAGCTGTCGCCACCCGGCAGGTCGGCATCCAGCGACAGATCTCGAAAAATAGACGCCAGCGCCACCCATCCATACGGCGTCGAAATACTGCCGGACGGCAAAATCCTCGCATCCCATAACTATTTTTTCGATTTACAGCAGTCCCATGGCCTGATTATCCGCCTGGAAAAAAATGGCGCACTGGATCTGGGCTTCAACCAGATCGGTTATATCCCGGTGATTCATCCCGATTACCCCCTCAATGCCACGGTGTTGAGGAATGTGATCGTGCAACCGGATGGCAAGTACCTGGGTTGCGGCAATGTGTACGACGACTCCGGCAACCCCAGCCCGGCCATGTTCGTACGCTACAACGCTTCCGGTGAGCTGGACGAGCAGTTTGGCAACAATGGATTTGTCACTGTTGCCAGCCCACTGCACGCCCATCTGATCCAGGCTACTGTGCTGCAACCCAATCAACGCATCCTCGGGTTCGGCGATAGCCTTGGCAACGAAGGCGTGATGATCAGCCTTGAACCTGACGGCAGTCCCAACATTCAGTTCAACCGGGGTCAACCTCTCTATACGGAGCTGGAATCCGGTTCGATTACGTCATGGACAGGCGCAGCCATTCAGAAAAACGGCAGGATTGTGATCGCCGGGGCGATCGGAGTACGGGGACAGGCTGACATTGTCATCGCACGGTTCATCGACGCAGACTTCGATCCGGAGTTCAACGATGGCCAAGGTTGGCTACGCACACGCCTGGAGGACGGCGTGCAACTGGCTACCGGTTTGACACTGCAGGAGGATGGCCGGATTTTGATCTGCGCCACCCTGCCCGGCAGAAAAATCGCGTTGCTGCGCTACCATGGCTGAGTTTCGCCAACCGCCTCAAATGGAACGCCCTGCCAGGTAAATGGCAGGGCGTTGCATATTGGGCCTGACAAATGTGCTCGCTGACCTGGCCCCTTAGCTCACAGGGCCAGTGCAGTCGCCGCCATTTCAGTGCCGTTTGATAAATCCGTTCAACGCCGCCAACGCTTCCGGGGAACGCAGCCGCTGGGTGAACAACGCGCCCTCCTCCTCGATGACTTTGCGCAGCAACTCGCGATCCGGCGCTCGCATCAATTGCTTGCTGATGCGTACCGCTTCGGGCGGCAGTTCATCAAACCGCAGCGCCATCTCCCGGGCCTTGCTCAGCACCGCATCACCGCTGTCCAGCGCTTGGGTGGCGATCCCCCACTGCGCAGCCTGCTCGCCGCTGAAGCTTTCGCCGAGCAACAACAATTCTGCCGCTCTGGCCTGCCCAAGCAGACGCGGCAGGATCAGGCTGGAACCGAACTCAGGGCACAGACCAAGGTTGACGAATGGCATGCGCAGGCGTGCATCGCGGCTGACGTAAACCAGATCGCAATGCAGCAACAGGGTTGTGCCGATGCCAACCGCCGCGCCGGCCACAGCGGCAATCACCGGTTTGCGGCACTCGAGCAAATTGAGCATGAAATGAAACACCGGGCTGTCGAGGTCGCTCGGCGGTTGCTGGATGAAGTCGGCGATGTCGTTGCCGGCGGTGAAACACTCGGCGCTGCCGGTGATCAGCACGGCGTTGATCTGCGGGTCGCCATCGGCCTGCTTCAATGCGTCGGCGAGGCGGCCGTACATGGCACGGGTCAGGGCGTTTTTCTTGTCCGGGCGGTTGAGGCGCAGGGTCAACAGACCGCGCTCGCGTTCCAGCAGAATGGCTTCGGTCATGGCGTGTCTCGCGTCTGGAAATCAGCGCTCAACCACGGGACAGAAACACATCGGCCAGCAGTTGATTGCGCGGCAATCCGGCCAGATACAAGCGCCTGGCGAAGGCGTCGACACTGGCCGTCGAGCCGCAGACTAAGGCCAGGGTCTGTCGGGAAACAAGGCGCAGTTGCGCCAAAGCGGCGGCCGACTCGGCCGCCGTCCACAGCTCGACGCTGAGGTTTTCCCGCTGCGCGGCCAGTGCCGCAAGGGGTTTGGCCAGATAGTGCTCGCGTGCGTCATGGGCCAGGTGAATGACACGGATGGCGCCTTGGTGATCCTGACGCAGTGCTTCGCGCAGGACACCGAACAACGGGCCTAGACCGGTGCCGGCGGCGAGCAGCCACAGTGGCCGGGCGTGCCAGTCCGGGTCATAGTGCAAAGCGCCGCCGCGCAGTTCACCGAAGCGGATCGAGTCGCCGATCTGCAGGTGACGTGCGGCATCGATGAATTCTCCGGGCTGGCGGCAATCGAGGTGAAACTCGAGGAAGCGGTCTTCTTGCGGCAGGCTCGCCAGCGAGTAAGGCCGAGCGATGTGGCCAATCCACAACACCAGATGCTGACCGGCGCTGTAGCGCAGCGGCCGCTGCGGGGCCAGGCGCAGGCGCAGAACGCTGTCGCTGAGCCAGTCCAGCGCCTCGACCACGGCCGGGCGACCGTCGGCGAGCGGATCGAAGGTGTGCACCTGCAGATCTTCGGTCACCTGGCATTGGCAGGCCAGGCGCCAACCGTCCTGACGTTGCTCGGCACTCAAGGCGTCCGGACGGTTGTCGGCAGGCAGGCCTTGGGTGCATTGCACCAGACAGGCATGGCAACTGCCGGCGCGACAGCTGTAGGGCACGACGACGCCGTTCTGGTTGAGGACATCGAGCAGATTGCTGCCCGCCTCAACCGTCCATTGCCGATCACCGACGCGCAGTTCAGGCATCGACGTTTTCCCATGCCGCGGCACAACGATTGCGCCCGTCACGCTTGGCCCGATACAGCGCCTGATCGGCGCGCTGCAACGCCTCATCCAGATCATCGCCAACGCACAGCAGGGTCATGCCCGCCGACAGGCTCAGGTTGCGCACTTGCAGGCCCATCAATTCCACCTCACTGAAGGCGATGCGCAAACGCTCGCAACACGCGGTCAGGCGTTCGGCATCGCAGTCGGGCAACAGCACCACGAATTCCTCGCCACCATAGCGCGCCAGCACGTCGCCGTCGCGCAGGCACGCTTGCGCGACAGCGGCAAACGCCTGCAGCACCTGATCGCCGGCGGCGTGGCCGTGCAGGTCGTTGATGCGTTTGAAGTGATCCAGATCGATCAGCGCCAGACCGTGCATCACGTCGCTGTCCAGCGCGTTGAGCTCGCGCGAGGCGATGCGCAGGAAGTGACGGCGATTGAACAGGCCGGTCAGTTCATCGGTGGCGACCAGGTCTTCGAGCTGGCGCATCATTCCGCGCAGGGTGTCCTGGTGCGCCTGCAAGGCAAAGCGACGCTGCCGCTGGCGTTGCCGGGAAACCTGGACGAAGCGCGCGTAAAGTACCAGCCACGCCAAAACCATCGCCAGAATGCACACCTGCAATGCCGCGAGCGCGGGCTCGGCGAGGCGGAAGTGGTAGGCGTCCCACAGGGTAATCGCGGAGAAACTGAAAAACACCAGCAGCGCGCAGCGGATGAACACCCGGCGGGTGAGATGGAACAGGCCGAACAGCAGAATCAGCACGTAAAACACCAGAAACGCCCCGCGCGCCTCGTCGACATGGGCGATCAGCCAGGTCTGCCAGCCCAGGCCCATCAACACTTGCGCTTCGGTCAGGCTGGGGTCGGCGAAGCGCTGGTTGCGACCGCTCCAGAACAGCCCGAACAGGGTCGCCTGACTGATGACCACCAGAGCGCTGCCGATCGCCACGCCACTGAGCGATTGCTGGTAATGCCCGGTAAAAAACGCCAGCCACAGCAGCAGCAAAGCCAATCCGTAGGTGGCCGCAGCGAGGGCGAAGCGTTTGAGCAACAGGCGTTGAATGGCGTTATGGGTCAATCGTTGACTCACCGTGCGATAGGAGGCTGACCGAGTGTCCTACTCTACAGACCGGATGCCACTTTAGAGGCCCGGTCGCTAAATGACCACCGATTTTCGGGCCGGGAAAATGGCGTCAAAAGTGTGGCCCGCCCGGCCCGGAAGGGCAGCTACAAGCCGCAAGCTTCAAGCGGCAAGCTCAAGCTGTCCGCGTACTGCTTTGACTTGCCGCTCGAAGCTTGCAGCTTGCAGCTGCTGCAATGAATGACTACTGGCGCGTGTATGCCCAACAGAGCCGCGGTATACTGCCGCGCCTTTTTAGCGTCGCGCCACAAAGGGACAGCCGCAAGCCTCAAGCGGCAAGCTCAAGCTGTCCGCGTAATGCTTTAACTTGCCGCTTGAAGCTAGAAGCTTGTAGCTGCCCCACCGTGTTTTTCGAGGAGCGCGACTCATGACCGTGATCAAGCAAGATGACCTGATTCAGAGCGTTGCCGACGCTTTGCAGTTCATTTCCTATTACCACCCCGTGGATTTCATCCAGGCGATGCACGAGGCCTACCTGCGCGAAGAATCGCCGGCGGCCCGTGATTCGATGGCGCAGATCCTGATCAACTCGCGCATGTGCGCCACCGGCCATCGGCCGATATGCCAGGACACCGGTATCGTCACCGTGTTCGTCCGTGTCGGCATGGACGTGCGTTGGGATGGCGCCACCATGGGCCTGGACGACATGATCAACGAAGGCGTGCGTCGCGCCTACAACCTGCCGGAAAACGTCCTGCGTGCCTCGATCCTCGCCGACCCGGCAGGCGCTCGCAAGAACACCAAGGACAACACCCCGGCCGTGATCCACTACTCCATCGTCCCGGGCAATACCGTGGAAGTGGACGTGGCGGCCAAGGGCGGCGGTTCCGAGAACAAGTCGAAAATGGCCATGCTCAACCCGTCCGATTCGATCGTTGACTGGGTGCTCAAGACTGTTCCGACCATGGGCGCTGGCTGGTGCCCGCCAGGCATGCTCGGTATCGGCATCGGCGGCACCGCGGAGAAAGCCGCGGTGATGGCCAAGGAAGTGTTGATGGAATCCATCGACATTCACGAACTCAAGGCCCGTGGCCCGCAGAACCGCATCGAAGAAATGCGTCTGGAGCTGTTCGAGAAGGTCAACCAGTTGGGCATCGGCGCCCAGGGCCTCGGTGGCCTGACTACCGTGCTCGACGTGAAGATCATGGACTACCCGACCCACGCCGCCTCGCTGCCGGTGTGCATGATCCCCAACTGCGCTGCCACCCGTCACGCGCACTTTGTGCTCGACGGTTCCGGCCCGGCCTCGCTGGAAGCGCCACCGCTGGACGCCTACCCGGAAATCGTCTGGGAAGCCGGCCCGTCGGCCCGCCGCGTCAACCTCGACACTCTGACGCCGGAAGACGTGCAGAGCTGGAAGCCGGGCGAAACCGTGCTGCTCAACGGCAAGATGCTCACCGGTCGCGACGCCGCGCACAAGCGCATGGTCGAGATGCTCAACAAGGGTGAAACCCTGCCGGTGGACCTCAAGGGTCGCTTCATTTACTACGTCGGCCCGGTTGACCCGGTGGGTGACGAAGTAGTTGGCCCGGCTGGCCCGACCACCGCGACGCGGATGGACAAGTTCACCCGGCAGATCCTCGAGCAGACCGGTTTGTTGGGCATGATCGGCAAATCCGAGCGTGGCCCGACAGCGATCGACGCGATCAAGGACAACAAGGCTGTGTACCTGATGGCTGTCGGCGGCGCCGCGTATCTGGTTGCGCAAGCGATCAAGAAGTCCAAGGTGCTGGCATTTGCCGAACTGGGCATGGAAGCGATCTACGAGTTCGAGGTCAAGGACATGCCCGTCACCGTGGCGGTGGACAGCAAAGGTGAGTCCGTACACATCACTGGCCCGGCGATCTGGCAACAGAAGATCAGCGAGAGCCTGGCGGTAGAAGTGCAGTAAGCCCTTCGCTTCCATGAAACGGCCGACTCATCCGCAGGGATGAATCGGCCGTTTTCATATGTGCAAACCGATCGCGATAAAAAAGCTGCCGGAGCATACAAAATGATCTTGCGCACCTGTCAGATCTGACAGGTTCATTTACCCGCCATTCTTGTTAGCGTCGTTCCATTCACGCCGACCCCGCGCGCAATGGATTCGACCATGCCTGAACAACAAGAGCTGAGCATCACCACCCCCTCCATCGCCAAAAGCGCATCGATCGCCACCATTGGCAAAAGCTGGGGCGCGGTGGGGCCGACCGGAGCGGCTTCGTTCGAACTGCCGATTCCGACGACGGCCGGGCGCGGTTGGGATGCGCAGTTCTCGTTGAACTACAGCAGCCAAAGCGGCAACGGTCCGTTCGGGCTTTCCTGGCACTTGGCCGGCGCGGGTCAGATCAGCCGTAGAACCAACAAAGGCGTGCCGCGCTACACCGATCACGACGAGATCATCGGTGTCGACGGCGAAGTATGGATGCCGGAGCTGGATGTAAACGGTGAGATCAAATTCCGGGAAGAACACACCTATAACGATGTCGACATCGGCCCGCACAGGGTCGTGCGCTACTGGCCGCAAGTGGAAAGTGATTTCTCCCTGCGTGAGCGCTGGCAAGCGCAAACCCGAGAGGCCGATCCACCGTCATTCTGGCTGATACACGGCGCCGACGGTTCGCTGCACCTCTACGGCAAGACCGAAGCCAGCCGAATTGCCGACCCCGACGCGCCTGGACATATCGCTGCCTGGTTAATAGGCGAAAGCATGAACGCGCGCGGCGAACATATCTGTTTCGACTACAAGGCCGACGATCAGGATCCCGACCCGCTGCATGAATACCGCGCCCAGCGGTATCTGGCCCGCGTGTGCTACGGCAATTTCACCGCCAGCAACAATCTGTACAGCTGGACCACAGAACACCCCGCCGAACTGGACTGGCATTTTCATCTGCTGTTCGATTACGGCGAACGCAGCACGTCACTGAGCGATATCCCAGCGTACGACGGTGACACCCTGAAACCCTGGACGCTGCGAACGGACAGCTTTTTGACCCATGGTCAGGGGTTTGAGCTGGGCACGCGCAGACTCTGCCAGCAAGCGTTGCTGTTCCATCATTTCCCCGCAAAGCCGACTGACCAACCGAAACTGGCGAGCCGCCTGCTACTGGAATACCGGCAACCGCAGGACGGCGCAAAGTGGACCTATAGCCAGATCAGCGCGGCGCACTATCAGGCATTCGATGCCACAGGCTTCGTCGAAAATACGCCACCGGTCGAGTTCGACTACGCCCCTTTTGACCTCAATAAAACCCCGCGTCGCTTCCTTGAGTTCGATACACAGCCGGGTATCGAGGACGGCGGTTTTTATCAGTGCGTCGATCTTTTTGGCGAAGGTGTGCCGGGTTTTCTCTGCCGCCATGACCAGAGCTGGTACTACCGCGAACCGCGGCGCGCGACCCAGGGCACCGATGCAATCGACTATGGGCCCTGGGTCGCGCTGGACAGGATTCCGGTGGCTGATCGCAACCGGCCGGTCCAGCAACTGCTGACCGACCTGACGGGTGACGGTCGGCTCGACTGGGTTACTGCCCGACCGGGCATCAGTGGGTTTCGCACCCTGACAGAGCAACGCACGTTTGCCGACTTCATTCCGTTCGGCAAATTCCCACCGGAATTTTTCAACACGCTCTCGACACTCGGCGATTTGACTGGAGATGGTTTGAGCAGCCTGGCATTGATCGGGCCGAACTCGGTGCGGCTGTATGCCAACGACCGTGAACAGGGCTTTGCTGCTCCCGAGGAGGTCGCTCACAAACCCGACGACGACCGCTTGCCGTTGTTCAGCAACTCCCGCAAAGAACTGGTGGCGCTGAGCAGTTTTCTGGGCAGCGATATGCCTGAGCTGTGCCGGATTCGCCACGATGAACTCCGTTGCTGGCCGAACCTGGGCCATGGTCGGTTTGGCCGTGGCCGCAAGATCAGCGCGTTGCCCTTCAGCTATGAGCAATTCGATTCGTCCCGGGTACGCCTTGCCGACCTCGACGGCTCCGGTGCCCCGTCGCTGATTTATCTGAACTCCGACGCCTTCGATATCTATTTGAATCGCGGCGGCAATGGCCTGGAGCAAACACCGATCAGCGTGCCGTGGCCCGACGGCGTGCGCTACGACCGGTTCTGTCAGGTGAGTTTCGCCGACTTGCAAGGCCTGGGCTGCGCCAGCCTGATCCTGACGGTAACGCACATGCAGCCGCAGCATTGGCGTTACGACTTCGTTTCGGCCAAGCCGTATCTGCTGACCAGCAGTAACAACAACATGGGCTGCAGCGCCAGCGTGGTCTACCGCAGCTCGGCGCAGGAATGGCTGGATGAGAAACGCCATTTGCCCACCCTCAGACGTTTTCCGGCGTGCCACCTGCCATTCCCGGTGACGGTGGTCAAAAAACAGCAGCAACTGGATGAAATCACCGGCAACTGTCTGACGCAGGTTTTCACCTGGCGGGAAGGTTTCTACGACAGCCGTGAGCGCGAGTTCCGCGGTTTCGGCCTGTTGCAGCAAACCGACAGCGAGAGCGCCGGCGACGATCAGGGCGACGGCTTCAGCGAGCCGATGCGGGTCTTCACCTGGTTTCATACCGGGCAATCGATGAACCGCTCGCGTGACGACTATTTCACTCACGACGCACATGCAGTGCCACTGGGCGATACGCTGTTCAGCCGCTACCACGAAGCGGACGATTGCGAGGAACAGCTGGATGCTCCTGACGCAGACACTTGCTACCAGATTTCCCGGGCACTGGTTGGCGCGGTCACGCGCATCGAGACCTATGCCGATACAGGCGAGGATGTTCCGCGGGTCACCACGCCTTTTACCGTCGAAGAAACCCGTTATCGGGTGCGCGAGGTGCGCAAACAAGGCGCGACCGCCGCCGCCGTCCTGCTGCCGCTGGTGGTGGAAAAAATCAACTACCAGTACGACGGCTTCGTCGACGATCCCATGTGCCGCATGGATCTGGTCCTGCGCTACAACGCTTACGGCCAGGCGACGCACTCAATCACCGTGAGCTACGCCCGGCGGCTCACCGACAACGATACGCCGCCGTTCGACGATCCTGATGAACGGCAGTGGTGGTCAGACGCCCATGACCCGGCGCAACAATCGTTCTACCTGAATGAAAGCCGCTCTGCGTTCATCGATCTGGACAAGGATCCGCAGCATTGGCGGCTCGGTTTGCCCTATCAGCAGCGCGGCAATGCGCTGGTCTTGCCCAAAGGCACACTGCCCACCGGGCTTATGCCTGGGCAGGTCTCTTATGACTGCCTGATGGAACATGAGGATTCGCCGCAATGGAACGCCCAGCGAGTGCTGACCACGCAGTCCGTGCAACGTTACGTGAGTACCGACGGCAAACTGCTGGACGATGGCACTGCCAGCTTCGAAGCCTTGTTCGGCCCGTTGGAAGTGGCACAACTGGACAAGACGGCGCTGGACGCTTACAGCGTTCTATCGAATTTCGACGTGCGGACCGAATTGGCAAAAATCGGGTACACACCGATGCCGTTCCTGTTCTGGGTCCACCCCATGGGCAGCACGGAGCAGGACCTCTGGTCGGCGAATTTCGGCTACGCCGAATATGCCGGCCCCGAGCGTTTCTACAAGGTACGGCGTTACCGTGAAACGCTCAGCCATGGCTACACCAGTGCCGAATACGACCCTTACTCGCTGGCCATCATCTGCGTGGAGTTACCGGACGGCTGTCTGACGCGTATCGAGTACGACTATCACGCGCTGCAACCGCTGCAAATCATCGATGCCAACCTGAACATTCATCAGGGTATTTATGACCCCGCCAGGCAGCCGCTGGCCACCAGCTTCCATGGCACCGAGAACAACAGGGAGGCGGGGTTCAAGCCACTGAGCGAATACAGAATTCCGGATGACCGCAGCCCCGCTGCCGCCATTGCCCACCCATCCGATGCCGTACAAAAAGCCGCGAGTGCCCTGCGCAAGGACCTGTTCAGCTGGATGGGTCGGATCGCCAGTGATACCCGCGCCGCCTTGGCCTGGATCGCCCAGGGTTATCTGCTGCCAAGCGGCCACATCAGGGCCAGCGCGCGCCGCCGACTTGCCCGGCCTGGTAACGTCCTGACGCCCGATGAGCGAGCCCTGCAAGATGCCATCGCCGCCGTGCATCGCGAACCGGTCCACAGCGTGATCCTCAGCGCCGACCGCTACCCGGACGATCCGCTGGCGCAGATCCAGATCATCAAAGCCTGTGTCGACGGCTTTGGCCGCGCTCTGCAAACCCAGCAGCTGGTCGATCCGGGCGAGGCGTATGCCGTGGACGCTGACGGTTCACTGATTATCGAAAATGGTCAGATCAAAGTGGTCGATGCCAATCCGCGCTGGCGCATCAGCGAGCGTGTCGAATTCAACAACAAGGGTTTGCCGGTTCGTCAGTACCGCGCGTTTTTCGCCGATACCTATACCTACGTCAACGATCAGTCCCTGCGCACCCTCGGCCATCACGACAAGGTTTTCTATGACGTCATGAGCCGGCAGGTGCGATTGATCAATGCCAAGGGGCACCTGTCCCGAGTGGCCTACCATCCCTGGTTTCAAACCAGCGAAGATTTCAACGACACTGCCGAGGCATCATCTCCAACCCAGGCGCCAGGGTCGTGACCGCCAACGTGCATCGCCGCACACCCGCGCTGGCCGTGGGCGATGCGCGCGGCTTGCCAGTGCGGCAGGTCGGGTACTTGCGCAGTGTGACCGACGACACTCCCAAAGCCCTGGTAACCCGGCAGCAGCACGACTGCGCCGGACGTCTGGTCGAACAACGGGATCCGCGCCTGTCGGCAGCGTGCCTGACCACGGTTTACCGCCTGGACGGATCGGCCGTGAAAATCGACAGCGTCGACGCCGGCTGGCGCCTGACCCTGCCCGGGCTGGCCGGTGAGCCTTTGCGCCGCTGGGACCAGCGCGGCAGCCATTGGCAGACGCTCTTCGATGCGCAACTGCGGGTGGTCGCCGTCGGGGAAAATGGTCGGCCCAACGTGGATGTTTTCATCTACGCCGACGCCTCGGCCGAGGCGGGGCTCAATCAGCGCGGCCAGTTGCTGGAACAAAAGGATCG